>NZ_JBQCWV010000001.1:0-228126 GCF_051957055.1 Neisseria sp. P0020.S005
CGATCGCAAATCGTTCCCGCTGTTCTTGAAAGAATGCGAATTTCGATTTAACTTCGGCACACCGTCTCAACAGCTTAAAATCCTGCGGGATTGGTGTGGAATTTAGGGCTAATCTACGTCAGCCCCTTGATTTTTATAAAAACAGTCAGCTCTAATTGATGATTTAACGATAGAACTTGACTGAAGTTAAGGCCGTCTGAAATAGCACTCTTATAATAATATAAGTGATATTTCAGACGGCCTTGCTGTTGATTCAAATAAAGGGAGGAGAACAAAAATGACCGTTTACTTAATCGGCGACTCCGTTCGGCTTGCTTCGGAGCCTTACACGCGCGCCGCTTTGCCTGAGGTGGATATTGTTTCTCCATCGGAAAACTGCCGTTCGTCGCATGATGTGTTAGAGCATATCAGGCAATGGACAGAGGGCGCGACTGTGGGAGACATTATCCACATCAATTGCGGTTTGCACGACATCCGCCATAATCAAGGCTGTAATGAGCCGGTGGCCGATATAAAAACCTATCGCAGCAACCTGATTCAAATTTTCGATTATCTGAAACAGACAGGGGCAAAAATTATTTGGGCGAGCAGTACGCCGTTTTTGGAAAGCGTACACAATATCGTCAAACCCTCGCGCCGCTATCTGGCCGACTTGAAGGCCTATAACCGTGTGGCGGAGGATTTGGCAAGGCAATATGGTTTTACCGTCAATGATTTATACAGTCTGATGTTTGAGCAGGATTTGACCGATGTGATGCTGTGCGATGGACTTCATTTCAATGAGTTCGGCAGCAAGATGATAGGCGAGGCAGTAGCCGAAGCGATATTGAAACAGTTGTGCTAACTTGACGTAATCCATTTTTATTATGTTTTTAATATTGAGACAGACTTTAAGTTGCAACCCAATATCTATTGGAGTATAGTGATTACTCTTATCAACATGAAACTAAGAAGGAATAAATGATGACTGGCAAATTAGATCAAATCAGCGGTGAAGTAAAAGAGAAAGCCGGCGAAGTTCTTGACGATTCCAAACTCAAAGCTGAAGGCGTAGTTCAACAAGGCGTCGGTAAGACAAAAGAAGTTGCTGCGGATGCTAAAGAAAAAGCAGAAAACTTTGCAGGTGAAGCTAAAGAAAAAGCAGCTCATTTAGCCGGTGAAGCCAAAGAGAAAGTAGCACACTTGGCTGAAGAAGCCAAAGAAAAAGCTGAAGGCTTGATTAATGATATTAAAAGCAAATTTTAATATTTAAAGAATAAAAGGCCGTCTGAAAGATTTTTCAGACGGCCTTTGTTTATGGTTTTAAAGTTTAGGCAAACTGTTTGCCAAATTCGATAAACTCGTCTTTTTTGGCTTTGGCTTTGCCGGAGTCGATGGCTTCTTGCGCGGCTTTGACACCGTCCGCCAGCGATGCGACCACATTTCCTGCGTAGAGCGCGGCGGCTGCATTGAGGACGACGATGTCGCGTGCGGCACCGACTTTGCCATCCAGCACTTCGTTCATTTTTTGCAGGGATTCTTGCGCGTTTTCGACTTTGATTTCGTCCAAATTGCGGCGGATTTCCATGCCGAAATCGGCCGGGCTGATATCGTATTCGGTGATTTTGCCGTCTTTCAGTTCGGCAACGCGGGTTTTGCCGGTCAGCGTGATTTCATCCAAACCGCCTTCGCCGCACACAACCAAAACATGCTTGGAACCAAGCTGTTGCAATACGCGGGAAAGAATGCCGCACAAGTCGATGTGGAACACGCCCAAGAGTTGGTTTGCCGCGCCGGCAGGATTGGTCAGCGGACCCAAGATATTGAAGATGCTGCGGAAGCCGAGCGAACGGCGGACAGGGGCAACATAGCGCATGGCGCTGTGATGGTTGGGCGCGAACATAAAGCCGATGCCAGTTTGCTGAATACTTTGGGCAACCTGTTCGGGGTTGAGGTTGAGGTTGGCGCCCATTTGTTCCATGACATCGGCAGCGCCGCTGGATGAAGAAACGGAGCGACCGCCGTGTTTGGCAACTTGCGCGCCTGCCGCAGCCGCGACAAACATAGAAGTCGTGGAAATATTGAAAGTTTTGGCACCATCGCCGCCCGTGCCGACAATATCGACCAAGTCATCGGCGTTTTCCAGCGGCACTTTAGTGGCAAATTCGCGCATCACGCTGGCTGCGGCGGTAATCTCGGAAACGGTTTCAACTTTAATCCGCAGGCCGGTCAGGATGGCGGCGATTTGCTCGGGCGGAACTTGGCCGCTCATGATTTGGCGCATGAGGTCGGTCATTTCATCGTAGAAAAGTTCGTTATTGCTGATGAGGCGTTCAATCGCTTGTTGAGGGGTAATCATGATTTTTCCTTTATTCGTGTCCGATGTGATTCAGGCCGTCTGAAAGGAGTTTGAACACTGTCAAACTCCTTTCAGACGGCCTTTCATTAAGATTTTTGCGGGCGATAGTCTTTGAATTCTTCCAAGAAGTTTTTCAGCATATCGTGGCCGTGTTCGGTCAGTAGGGCTTCGGGGTGGAACTGTACGCCTTCGACAGCATATTCTTTGTGGCGTACTCCCATGATTTCTCCGTCTTCCGTCCATGCGGTAATTTCGAGGCAGTCGGGCAGGGTGGCGCGGTCGATGGCCAGGCTGTGGTAGCGCGTGCAGTTAACCGGATTGGGCAGGCCTTTAAACATGCCTGTGCCGTGATGGAAAACGGGGGAGACTTTGCCGTGCATCATCGTTTGCGCGCGCACGACATTGCCGCCGAATGCTTCGCCCATGGTTTGATGGCCGAGGCACACGCCCATGACGGGCAGCCTGCCGGCAAAGTGCTGCATGGCTGCAACAGAAATGCCTGCCTCTTTAGGGGAACAAGGGCCGGGGCCGATGACCAGATATTGCGGTTTCAGGGCTTCGATTTCTTCGATGGTGATTTCATCGTTGCAGCGTACCAAAACTTCCTGCCCCAATTCGGCAAAGTATTGGACGATGTTGTAGGTGAAGCTGTCGTAGTTATCAATGAATAAAAGCATTTGCAAACCTTTAATGACATTTCGGCAGACAGGGTAAGGTCTGCCAAAATTGTAAAAATCGTTTATGTTTGCATAATATCACAATCTTTACCTAAAGGCCGTCTGAAACGGCGGATAAGACAAAACAGCTAAAAAATGCTATGCTTTACGCTTTGAACCTAATCTGTTTGAAGTGATGAAAAAGTATCTTATCCCGACTGCCGCCGTCGTTGTCGCCGCTGCGCTCGGCACGCCTTATTATCTTGGTGTCAAAGCGGAAGAAAGCCTGACCGAGCAACAAAAGCTGTTGCAGGAATCCGGTTTCTTGACCGTTGAGTCCCACCAATACGATCGCGGCTGGTTCAGTTCAACCGAGACGACCGTCATCCGCCTCAAGCCGACCCTGCTTCAAAATACGCAAAAATACCTGCCGGACAATTTGAAAACCGTCCTACAAGAGCCGATTACGGTCATTAACCACGTGACACACGGCCCGTTTGCCGGAGGTTTCGGCACGCGCGCCCATGTGGAAACTGAGTTCCAATACCATCCGGAAACCAAAAAAGTTTTAGACCGCTTCTTCGGCCAGCAAACGCCGTTGACCATGACCAATACGGTTTACCTTTCCGGCGACGGCAAACTCAGCCTCAATATTCCCGCCTTCGATTATGAAGAGCTTTCCGGTATCAAGCTCAACTGGAAAGGCTTTAGCGGCAATACCGATTACAGCCAAGGCTTCAAAAGCTATCGTCACGATTATCTTGCGCCGTCTTTGCAAGTCAAATTGGCCGACAAAGGTAATGTGTCTTTGGAAAACCTGCGCTTCCAATCCGAAACGGAAGACGGCCTGACCAAACTTGCTTTGGGTAAGAGCAGCATTACGTTGGATAAATTCCTGCTGCAATGGAAAGAAAATATCGATTACAACGTTAAGTTGAACGAATTGGTCAACCTTGTGACCAATCTACAAATCGGTGCGTTTATCAATCCGACCGGTACGATTGCTCCGTCTAAAATCGAAGTCAACAAACTGCGTTTCGATACCCAGACCGGCGAAGTCGATAAATTCATCAACAGCGAAGGCCGCTTCCAATTTGAAAGCCTGACCTATGGCGAAGATAAATACGGCCCTCTGGACATCAATGTCGCTGCCGAGCATTTGGACGCCGCATCACTTTTGGCATTGAAAAACAAAATTGCCGAAGTGTCCGTGAAGAAAATGAGCGAAGAAGAAATTCAGGCTTCCTTGATTCAGACGGCCAAAAACGAGGCTTCGGGCCTGTTTACTAACAATCCGGTTTTGAACGTCAAAACCTTCAAATTTACCATGCCTAATGGTGATGTCGATGTCAGCGGCAAGCTTGCCTTTAAAGGTTTGACGGCCAAAGACCTCAACAGCCTAGGCGATATGTTGAAAAAAACCGAAGCCGACTTCAACATGAGCGTACCGCAAAAATTGTTGGAACAACTCGCCGTCAACCAAGCAAGCAGCCTGTTTAGCGTCAATGCCGAAGATGAAGCCGCAGGCCGTGCCAGCATCGACGATATCAACGAGACCTTGCGCCTGATGGTGGACAGCACCATTAAAAGCATGGCAAGTGAGAAATATCTGACCTTAGAAGACGATAATGTCAAAACCCATCTGACTCTGCAAAACAGCGAGTTGAAATTAAACGGAAAAGTCCTTCAAAGCGACCCAGAACCCGAGTTTGACGAATCAGACTTCCTCAATAACTAATCCTCAATAACACAAACAGCGGTTTTAACTTCCAGGAAGTTAAAACCGCAAATCAACCCACAATCAAAAAGGAAACCCATGTTCCGTACCATGCTCGGCGGCAAAATCCACCGTGCCACCGTTACCGAAGCCGACCTCAACTACGTCGGCAGCATTACCGTTGACCAAGACCTGCTGGATGCGGCAGGTATTTGCGTGAACGAAAAAGTCGCCATCGTCAACAATAACAACGGCGAACGTCTTGAAACCTACACCATCCCCGGCGAACGCGGCAGCGGCGTCGTTTGCCTGAATGGCGCGGCCGCACGTTTGGTTCAAAAAGGAGACATCGTGATTATCATGTCTTACGTTATGTTATCCGAGCCTGAAATTGCAGCGCATGAGCCGAAAGTCGTCCTCGTCGATGAGAACAATAAAATCCGCGACGTGATTTCTTATGAGCCGCCGCACACCGTGTTGTAATATTCAAACAAAGGCCGTCTGAAACGTTTCAGACGGCCTGTTTCCCAAATTCAACTTATCTGAAAGGCTTTGCCGTGAATATCCAAATCAACAACATCACCGTCAGCAACGATGCGCCCTTTACCCTTTTCGGCGGCATCAATGTCCTTGAAGACCTCGACTCTACGCTGAAAGCCTGTGAGCAATACGTTAAAGTAACCGATAAACTCGGCATCCCTTACGTGTTCAAAGCCTCTTTCGACAAGGCAAACCGTTCTTCCATCCACTCTTTCCGCGGTGTGGGTTTGGACGAAGGCATGAAGATTTTTCAAGCGGTGAAACGCGAGTTTAGCGTTCCCGTGATTACCGACGTTCACGAGCCTTACCAATGCCAACCGGTTGCCGAAGTCTGCGATGTCATCCAGTTGCCTGCCTTCTTGGCACGCCAAACCGATTTGGTGGTGGCAATGGCGAAAACCGGCAATGTCATCAACATCAAAAAGCCGCAATTCCTCAGCCCTTCTCAAATGAAAAACATCGTCGAGAAATTCCAAGAAGCAGGCAACGATCAAATCATTTTGTGCGAACGCGGTGCAAACTTCGGCTACGATAACTTGGTGGTCGATATGCTCGGCTTTGGCGTGATGAAAAAAACGTGTAACAACTTGCCCGTTATTTTTGATGTAACCCATTCCCTGCAAACGCGCGAATCCGGTGCCGCTGCGTCAGGCGGCCGTCGCGCCCAAGTATTGGACTTGGCGCTTGCCGGTATGGCAACCAGCTTGGCCGGTTTGTTCCTCGAATCCCATGCCAATCCCGACCAAGCTAAATGCGATGGCCCAAGCGCATTGCCGCTTGCCCAATTGGAAGATTTCCTGAGCCGTGTTAAAGCGATTGATGAAACCGTGAAATCGTTTGCGCCTATGGATATTCGTTAAGGGCAAATAAGTTAAAAGGCCGTCTGAAAGCATTTTCAGACGGCCTTTTTATTGGCGTTACTGTCCGCGTAAAAATAACGCATCCAATTCTTTTAAAGTCAGTTTGACCCAAGTCGGACGACCGTGATTGCACTGGTTGCTGCGCGGCGTGTTTTCCATATCGCGCAGGAGGGCGTTCATTTCGGGCAAAGTCAGTTGGCGGCCGGCGCGGACGGAGCCGTGGCAGGACATGGTGGCGAGGATGTGGTTTTCGTGTTCCTCGATGGTTTGGCTGCTGCCGACTTGGGCGAGTTCGCCCAATACATCTTTGGCCAGTGAAACGACGTCGGCTTTGCCGAGCATAGCGGGAACTGCGCGGACGGCAAGGGTATTGCCGCCCATGTCGGACAATTCCAATCCAAAGCCTGCCAGCGTTTCGGCATGATCTGCAAGGGCGGCACATTCTTCGTGGGACGCGGCAAAGGTTACGGGAATAAGCAGACGCTGGCTTTGCAGGTTGCCGTTTTCCTGACGTTGGCGTTTCATTTTCTCGTAGTTGACGCGTTCGGCGGCAGCGTGCATATCGATGAGCAATAGGCTGTCTTCGGCTTGGGCAAGGATGTAGATGCCTAAGAGTTGGGCGATGGCGAAGCCTAGCGGCGGTAGTTCGGATTGGGAGGGCAGGCCGTCTGAAAGCGGCGTATTTGTTTTGGGAGTAGGCGTTTCATACGGCATATTGCCGAAACGTGCCTGCTCGAATTGGCTCAACTCAAGGTCGATGTCGTCGGTTTTTTTGTAGAGCTCGGCGTAAGTATTCATTGCCGCGCGACTTTCGCGCAGGGATAGGCTGCGTTGTTGCGGCGTGCGCGCGGCTTGGTAAGGCATGGGCGCGGTTTTGCCTGATGGACCAAAGGCATTGCGTGTATCGGGTTTGTTGCCTGTTGGGTAGTTGGATGCGCTATCAAACAGATTTTCGCTGTTGTTTTCAGACGGCATTGGTGCAGGAGTAACGCCGGTAATGTCATGCAACACTTCGCCTGCGTTGCTGACGCTTTCGGTCAGGTCGGCGCGCGTGTCGGCAAGGGCTTTGTTGAGCGTGTGGAACACGAGTTGGTGTACCTGCTGGCTGTCGTGGAAGCGGATTTCGGTTTTGGTCGGGTGGACGTTGACATCCACGGCTTCGGGCGGCAGGTCGAGAAAGAGGACGAAAGCAGGCGTCAGCGCGTTGTGCAATACGTCGCGGTATGCCTGCTTGACGGCATGGAGCATGACTTTGTCGCGGACAAAACGATGGTTGACGAAGCAGTATTGTTTGTCGGTTTTGCCTTTGGCGAAAGTCGGCTTGGCAATCGCACCATAGAGCCTCAATGCGCCATTGCCGCTGTCGATTTCTAGGGATGCCGTCTGAAAATCATCGCCGACAATGGCGGCAATCCGTTCATGCAGGCTTTGTGCAGGAAGTTTTAACACTTGTTTGCCGTCGCGTTTGAGTGAGAAGGCAATATGCGGATGTGCCAGCGCGAGGCGTTCGAGCATGGTGGCGCAGTGGGCGTATTCGGTGTTTTCGGATTTGAGGAACTTGCGTCGCGCAGGGGTATTGAAGAAGAGTTCGGCAGCTTCGATGGTGGTGCCGATGGGGTGGGCGGCTGCCGTAGGGCTGCTGAGTTTGCCGTCTTCGGCTTTGACTTGGGTTGCGTGAGAACTGTCTTCTTGACGGCTGGTCAGGGTCAGGCGGCTGACGGAGGCGATGCTTGCCAAGCCTTCGCCGCGAAAGCCCATGCTGGCAACGTGTTCCAAATCGTTTAAGGTTTTGATTTTGCTGGTGGCGTGGCGGTGGAGCGCAAGCTCGATGTCGTCCGGATGGATACCGCTGCCGTTGTCGCTGACGCGAATCAGGCGGATGCCGCCGCCGGCCAGTTCAACATCAATTGCTGTCGCGCCTGCGTCGATACTGTTTTCAACGATTTCTTTCAAGGCGTTGGCAGGGCGTTCAACCACTTCGCCGGCGGCGATTTGGTTGACAAGATGGTCGGGCAGGGCGGCAATTCGGGACATCGGTTTCTTTCAAAAAAGCAACGGAGGAAGAGAAAATTACAGGTATTTGCGCATCAATTCGCATTCGACGCGGACGGTTTTGTTCAGCTGCAACACGGCAGTACCGAGCGATTCATAACGGTTGAGGCGATAGAAAGGCACGGAATTGAGCGAGGCATACAGTTTGAGAAAGCTGAGGCCTGCATTTCGTGCCATTTCTTCGGCGCGGCTGAGCAGGGCCGTACCCAAGCCGAGATTGTGGAAGAGCGGATGGACGTATAAGGCGTCCAGTTGCGCTTCTTTGAAATCGACTTGGAAGAAGCCTTGAATCAGCCCTTTGTATTCGACCACCCACAATGCTTTGTTTTTATCGGAGATGGTTTCCAAATAGCTGTTGATGTCGAGCAGACTTTCCCATGTGTGCATAATGGTTTCATCGTAACTGCGGATGCAGGCATATTGAACGGCATGCAGATGGGCGTTGTGTATGGCTTGGCAGTCTTTTTCGGTTGCCGGACGGAGGATGGTCAGAAGGCTCATGGCGGATGGTCGGAAAAATTGATTTCAGACGGCCTTTGATTGCCAAAGGCCGTCTGAAAAAAGTGGGTAAGGTTACAGGCTTTGATGCAAGGTTTGTGCGGTTTGGAACGCATTGTCCGCATCATTGGCCAAGACGGTAAAGTGGCCCATTTTTCGACCTTTGCGCGCGGCTTTTTTACCGTAAAGATGCAGATGTGCGTTCGGGTTGCTTTGCAGCGGCAGCCATTCGGGTTCGCCGCCGTCTTCCTTCCAAACGTCACCCAAAATATTCGCCATACAGCAAGAGCTCAGCAACTTGGTGTCAGCAGGTGGCAGGTTGCACATCAGGCGGACCTGTTGCTGGAATTGGTCTGTCACGCAGGCGTCGATGGTATGGTGGCCGGAATTGTGCGGACGCGGCGCGATTTCGTTGACGACCAATTCATGTGTATCGCCGACAACAAACATTTCTACTGCCAATACGCCGACGTAGTTCAATTCATCGGCCAAACGCTGTGCCATTTGTCGCGCCTGTTGCTGCACGTCGGCACTCAGTCGCGCAGGGACGATGGAGTAGGCGAGGATGCCGTTTTCGTGAATATTTTCGGCAGGGTCGAAAGTTTGCATGTTGTCATTGTTCAGACGGCATACGATAACGGAAATCTCGCCGCGCAAGTCAACCATTTTTTCCAAAACGCAATCCACGCCTCCGTGTTCGGCAAACGCTGCTTTGAGTTCATCCAATGTTTTTACGCGGATTTGGCCTTTGCCGTCGTAGCCCAAAGTGGCAGTTTTTAAGATGCCGGGCAGAAATTGTACGCTTTCTTCAGTGATGTCTTCGGCTTTGCAAACTGCTTGATATGGTGCGGTTTGTAGACCTGCTTTGCGTATCCATGCCTTTTCCTGAATGCGGTTTTGCGCGATGGCAACGCAGTCGCCGCTGGGGGAAACATTGGTGTGTTTGGCGAGAAAACGCATCGCGTCGGCATTGACGTTTTCAAACTCAGTCGTAACCGCCGCGCATTTTGCCAATTCTTCCAAAGCTGCTTCATCATCAAATGGCGCACATAAATGACGGTCGGCAAATTCCGCTGCCGGCGCATTCGGGTCGGGATCGAGTACAGTTACTTTGTAGCCCATGGTTTTGGCAGCAACAGTAAACATTCTGCCTAATTGTCCGCCGCCAAGAATGCCGAGCATAGCAGGAGGGAGGATGGGGGATGTGTTCATGGATAATCGCTTTATGAAGAAATTGGGTAGGGTGTTTGCAGGCCGTCTGAACATGGTTTTACGGCTTCAGACGGCCCGATGTTTTAAAGTTTGCCGATAAATTGCGGCGGAACGTTTTCAGTTAACCATACGCCATTGTCCGCCAAATAAAATTGATGTCCTGCCGTAAGCATGGCGACAGTGTCGATGGTCAATACAACCGGCTTGCCGTGTCGGGAGCCGACGTTGACGGCTGTTGCGGCATCGGCAGACAGATGGACAAAATGGCGCGAGGCAGAATGCAGGCCTTGTTCCAAAATAGATAGAACGGAGCGCTCAGCCGTACCGTGATACAAAATCTGAGGAGGCGTTGCCACTTTGTGTTCGACCTGAACTTGTACCGTCGAATGACCTTGCGCCGCGCGGATGCGTTTGCCGTCTTCAGAAAGGGTAAACCGTTTTTTATCATTGTTTTCTACCACTTCCAACAATACTTCATAGGTCAGCAGATTGCCCGTAAAGCCGCGCTCGGGATGATTTACCTGCGTCAGTAGGGTATCAATATCCACCCAGCCGTCTTTATCCAAAGTAATACCGATTTGCTCGGGATGATGGCGTAAGATAAAGCTGAGGAATTTGCTGACGGATTTTAATTGTTTTTCGTTGAGTATCATAATCTTGTTGTTTAGTCATTCCAGAACGCAGGCCGTCTGAAAATTATTTATCCAACCCTTCTTGCACCATTTGCGCTGCACGTATTACTGCGCGGGCTTTGTTTTGGGTTTCCTGCCATTCGGAGGTTGGGTCGGAGTCGGCAACTACGCCTGCGCCGCTTTGGACGAAGAGGGTATTGTTTTTAATCACGGCGGTGCGGATGGCGATGGCCAAGTCCATGTCGTTGTTGAAACTCCATACGCCGACTGCGCCGCCGTAGATGCCGCGTTTGCTCGGCTCGACTTCTTCGATGATTTCCATGGCGCGGACTTTGGGTGCGCCGGAAAGTGTGCCTGCCGGGAAGGTTGCGGCGAGGATGTCCATATTGGTCATGCCGTCTTTCAGACGGCCTTCGACGTTGGAGACGATGTGCATTACATGGGAGTATTTTTCAATCACCATTTTGTCGGTGACTTTGACTTCGCCGGTTTTACTGATGCGGCCGACGTCGTTGCGTCCTAAGTCAATCAACATGACATGCTCGGCAATCTCTTTGGCATCGCTCAGCAGGTCTTGCTCATTGGCGAGGTCTTCGGCTGGTGTTTTGCCGCGCAGGCGTGTACCGGCGATAGGACGGACGATGACATCGTCGCGTTCGCGGCGGACGAGGATTTCGGGCGAAGAGCCGACAATATGAAAATCGCCGAAATCGTAGTAGAACATATATGGCGATGGGTTCAGCGTACGCAGGGCGCGGTAGAGGGCAAGCGGATTGTCGGTAAATTCCATGCTCATGCGTTGGCTGGGGACAACCTGCATGCAGTCGCCTGCAAAGATGTAGTCTTTGATTTTGTTGACGCAGGCTTTGAAAGGTTCTTCTCCAAATTCGCTGACTGCTTGAGTTTGTTTGCTGCCTAGGGAAAGTGGGATGGCGCAACTTTGGCGTAGCTGGGTACGGATGTCTTCAAGACGTTCGCGTGCGCGTTCGTAGCCGTTGGCTTGAGACGGATCGGCATAAACAATCAGGTAGATTTTTCCGCTTAGGTTATCCACTACGGCAAGCTCTTGCGAGAGCATCAGGAGGATGTCGGGCGTACCGAGCGGATCGGCTTTGGCAGTATGTTTCAGGCGGTGGGCAAAATGTTCGAAATTGTAGATGGTTTCATAACCGAAGTAGCCGACCAGGCCGCCGGTAAAGCGCGGCAGGCTTGGGATTTCGGGCGTTTTGAAGCGGTTGTGGAAGGCTTCGATAAAGGGCAGGGGATTGCCGTCGTGTTGTTCGACGATTTCGCCGTTTTGATACACATTGACATGTTTGCCGCTGGTTTTGAGATAGTGGCTGCAAGGCAGGCCGATAAAGGAATAGCGGCCGAAGCGTTCGCCACCGACAACGGATTCGAGCAGGTAGGTGAAAGGCTTGTTGGCAAGTTTGAGGTAGATTGAGAGCGGTGTGTCCAAGTCGGCAAGCAGCTCTTGAACGAGTGGAATGCGGTTGTAACCTTGTGCGGCTTGGGCTTGGTATTCTTGTTTGCTGATCATCTTGATAAGTCTTTCAGACGGCCTGTTTTAGGGTGTTAAATCGTGTGAAGAGTATAGCATTTTATTGGAATTGTTGACAGTCTGAGCGTTATGTCAGATATGGAAAACGCCGTCTGAAAAAGACGGCGCGAGGTATCAGGCAAGGGTATTGGAGATTTTGTTTTTTCGGCTCCGTTTCCACTTGAAAATATAAGCGGCAACAACGGGAATCAGGGCGATAATGGATTTGAATGTCCAGCCTGAATACCAAGTGCCTTCGGGAACGTCGCTTGCAAGCCAAGTGAAGTACGGCCACCAGCAGGCAACCAGACTGCCGAGGAACAGCGGCCAAATATGACGGCTTAAGTTGTGCTGCCATAAAAGGAAACAGATGGCTGCCCAAACGAAAGTCAGTACGGTAATCAGGAGAATGGTGTAGGCATCTGAAATCAGGATGGCGGCAAAGTAGTAGCTGAGTGCGACCCATAATAGGGCAAGTATCAAGACGATGATTTCTTCCGGGCGTTTAAACATGATTTCTCTCTTTTGTAAGACTGGCAATGCGTTAATACTATACCCTAAACAAGAAGCGATGATAAGAGTCTTTCAGACGGCCTTGTAGCCGGGTTTGCTATAATGAGTGCAATCAATTTTTTGGAAAGGACAAACCATGACAGCAAACTTTCAAGAAACGCTGAAGGCTTTGGGCAAACAGGCGAAAAAGGAAGCCGCGGAGCGGGAAGCCGAAGCGAAGGCTAAAAAGCAGGTAGAGGATGTGGATTTCAGCAAGGCGGTTGGCAAGGTTACGCTGTTGAAAAATGCTGGCAACTATTATGAACAGCCTCGTGATAAATCTCCGATCAAGCCGCGACCTAAAGAAATGGCGACTTTGGAGCAGGAAGATTATTTTTATGTAGGCAGCGGCGGCTGGGAAGAACCGCCGGCTTCGTTCAGTAAAAACGGGCAGGGTAAAAATGATTTGATGCGTTTGCGAAACGGTCATTATCCTGTGGTAGCGGATGTAGATTTGCACGGCTATACGCAGGAAGAAGCGCAGCAGGTACTGAACGAATTTATTGAATTTACGAAAAAACGCGGCGTTTGCGGCGAGATTGTCCACGGCAGCGGCTTGGGTTCTTCAGGCTATAAACCGGTTTTAAAAAATATGACGCGCCGTTGGTTGATGCAGCATCCTGATGTGTTGGCTTATGTCGAGCCTCGACAAGGTAATGATGGCGCAGTCAGGATTTTGTTGAAACGCCAACGCCGAGACGATGATTGGAAACGGTAAAATATAAAAAGCAGTGTCGATAAAATGACACTGCTTTTTATGTTTGTCAGACTAAGAAGATTTCTTTTTGGAAACCGATTCGCAACCTTTGCCATTGGTCATTGTAGTTTTGGAATCTTTGGCAGAATCAATATCAGTACATTTGTAAGCATTACCCAAACTATCCATCCAAACAGAAAGGGTATAGCCTTTTTTTGTGGGAATGGCTTTTAAAAGATAGGCCCGGCTTTTACTGGCATCAATCATTTCAGCAGAGTATTTGTATTTGTCTGCTAAATCTTTATGGCCTTTATATGAGGAAATAAAGCCTTCCAATTTCTTTTTAATCTTATCATTGTCCCAATTTGGATTTTTAACCATCTGGTTTTTAAAAGCAGAATTGATGGCGACTAACTCGGCATGCGCTTGTGATTGGTAGCCTCGTTCAATGTAGCGGTTGTAAGAAGGAATGGCAATGACGCTCAGGATGGCTAAGATGGCGACGGCAATCATCATCTCAACCAGCGTAAAGCCTAGTTGTTTGGTGGAAGTGGTATTCATTATATTATTCGCTGGCAACATAAGATTGAAGAACAACTTGGGTATTGACATTCTTACCCCATGCCTTGGCGGTAACGCGGTAAATAGTACGTTTGTCGGCAGAGTTGGTGCCTAGATATTCGATGATGTAGCGGGGATTTTTTGCGATGCCGCTATTTTCACCTAGAGAATATTCTGTGCCGTTAACATCAATACATTTTTGAGGTTTTTTATTCTTCTTTTTTTTATCTATACATTCAGGGAGTATACGATCCCAAGCATATCCTATCTTATTGTCATTTTCTTGTGTTTGAAAGTTACCGTCGTATTTAACGTATGGTGTAAAGCATAAACCGTCTTTACACTCTTTAGTAAAATTAGTCTTTTTCCCTTCAATATCAAAAATTTGATTTTCACCTTCACGCAATGCCGCTTCGGCCAAAGTGGTTGCCAGTTTGCGGTCGGCATCATTGGTGCTGATACGCTGTTCAGTATTGTAGGACTGGGTAGCTGTGACCACGAGCAGGGCGATGACGACCATCATCATTAAAACGATAAACAAAGCATAGCCCTGCTGCCGGTCAGGTTTGATTAGAGTGAACGGTCGGCGCATACGTTTCCTCCGCGGATAGTGGCATTAATATTATAGATATCGACTTTATTGTCTTTTTCTGTTGAGGAATCGATACTGCCGCCATTCAGTACAATTTGAACAGCTGCCGGAGATTTAGCCTCAGATGAGATATCCAATGCATTTTTGTAATCAAATGATTCTGTATTTACTCCGCTGGCAGATGTATTTTCAGAATCAGGACATTCTGCATAGATATAGTGGATATCCATGGTTGTAATGCCTTTAATCAACAGCTGCGGATTACTCCATGAGCCATCATTTGATAATTGGAAACGGAACAAACCGCTCTCTTCGCCAAGTTTACCGACGGCATAGGCAATCATTTCATGTTTCATGATGGCGATACTGCCGTCTTGATCAGAGTCGTTAATTTTTAAAGCCAATTTTGCCGCCGCCAAATCTTTAATTTCTGTTTGAGGCTTTGCAATGCCTGAGCAGCTACTGACAATAGCAGTTTTTGCAGCAGGGTTTGCTTTGTCGATACCGTATTGAAACAGCAGGATTGGGTCTTTACCGGTTTGAGCAAAGCCGCTATAGCTTAATTTATTGATTTCTTTAACCGGCAACAGATTATTCACACCAGCTGTTTTTAAGGTATATTCATCTGAGCTTTTGTCTTCTATTACTGCAGAGGCAGGAAAATTCGCCATATTGAAGCAGCCGAAATTGCCTGCCATACGCGCATCGCGGACGATCATATTAGCAGCGTTGCGCAAATCTTGTTGGATACCGATGCGGGCGTTGGCAGATTTGTTTAATCCGCGTGCAGTAAAGTAAGTGGAGCTGACAGCCATTAAGACAATCATGCTAAGCAGGCTGGCAACCAAAAATTCAAGGATGCTAAAACCGCGAATGGCGGTTTTATTGGGAATATGGTTGAGTAAGCGTTTATTGTTCATTGTTAGTCTCTTACGCGTGATTGGTAGGTATAGACAACGTGATGCCCCGATGTGTTGAGATTTTTTGCGGTATTTTTTTCTTCGACATCTTGCAACCATAAAACTTTAACGATGGTTGTGTCGCCTTTGCCATCGCAGTTTGCTTGGAAGCCATTTTCGTAAGTCGGCTCTGCACCGGAAGAATCTTTGCAGATGGTCGAGAAGACTTGGGCTTCGGGAAGGGCTTTGGTTAAGTCAGCCTTAAACTGGGCAATTTGCGCCTGCGCAAGTTGTTCTTTCGTCATTTTGTCTTCAAATTCAGTAGTTTGATTTGAATCTTTAAGCTGTTCATAAGCTTTGTAGGATTTTTTATAACGGGGAGTTTTTTCGCCTGTCATCTTATCGACTTCTTTTTCTTTAGGGAACGTCGGATTAATGAGCATGCCTTCAATCAGATTTTGCGTAATTTGGGCGACGGTGGTTTGATTTTCAGACTCACGCACATTGGATACGGTACGTAGTTGGACAGCCAGAAGGGCCAGCACACCGATAGCAAGGACAAACATGGCAATCAAAACTTCAATCAGGGTCATACCTGATTGAAGTTCTGGGGTAAAGCTTGATGAGCTCATTTTCAGACGGCCTTTAAATGATCTGAGATGAGTAGGATTAGTAATGTTCATAAGATACCGTTGTTATTTTTTGGAAGTGTATTCGCACATTTTGCGCTCATCGTTTTTAGCACAGATTTCGACATGCCCATTGCCATTGATTAAAAGTACGGTAGCACGGGCTTTTTTGGTTTCAGCATCGTCAGCTGATTTATCTGTCAGGCTGATTTTGATGTGGCCGTCTGAAAATTGATAATTCTTGCCATCGGTTGAATGTTCAAATGTACCATTGGGCAGGAATTTCCACCAGACTTCTTTTGGAGCCGAAGAGGAGAGGGTAGAACGGTCATTGCTGCTAGGGATATAGTTGAAGCTGTATTTCACTTTTTCAGTGTCGCCATTAAGGATAATGGAGCGGATGGATAAATCGACAGTATCGTTTTGATAGCGTAAGTCTTCGTTTTTATCGGCGTAGGCCAACATACCATTACCGGCATATTTGGAATCGCAACCGTTATTGGGCGAGCCATCGGATTTAATTTTGACCGGGCAAATGTAAACGGGAAGATTGAGACGGACGGCCTCATTTCGCGCGAAGCGCAGCAGATTGGCAATTTGCTCTGCTTGCGATGCCGCACGTCTGGAGGCAATCCATTGATTCATATTGGGAAGTGCGATGACGGCCATTACTGCTGCAATAGTAATGACGATCAGCAACTCAATTAGGGTGAAGCCTTTTTGTGTCTGATACATGAGTGATTTTTGGTAGTAATGTGTTGGGTAACTGACGTTTTCTCTTTTGCATTTGCCTGTGGCAATGCTTTTGCTTTTATTAGATTTATTTTAAACGATTTTGTAATGCGTGACTAATGAAATATGAAATTCGGTTAGTTTTTCAGATAACCTGTCTCAATCTTCCATCAACATGGATTCTGGAACATAGGCGGCATTATCAAATTTGGTAAATTGACCCATCCAAGTGAGGAATACTTTCCCGACGGGACCGTTACGGTGTTTACCGATAATACATTCCGCCAAGCCTTTTGCGGGTGATTCTGAGTTGTAGTATTCATCACGATACATAAACATAATCAAGTCGGCATCCTGCTCGATGGCACCGGATTCACGCAAGTCGGACATCATCGGGCGTTTGTCGGTACGCTGCTCAACTGTACGGCTCAACTGCGATAGGGCAATGACGGGAACTTGCAATTCTTTAGCCAATGCTTTGAGGGAGCGGGAAATTTCGCCAAGCTCGGAAGCTCGGTTGTCAGAACGGCCGGAGCCTGACATTAATTGCAGGTAGTCGATGACGATCAAACCCAATTTGCCATTGAACTGGCGCGCAAGACGGCGGGCACGGGCGCGCAGTTCGAGCGCGGTCAAACCCGGAGTTTCATCGATATACATGGGTGCATCGGAGAGTTTAACGACCGCCTCGTTCAGACGGCCCCAGTGTTCGTCTTGCAATCTGCCGGTTTTTAAAACGCTTTGATCCAAACGTCCTACCGAACCCAGCATACGCATAACCAGCTGCGCACCGCCCATCTCCATCGAAAATACGGCGACAGGCAGCTTGCCCTCTACGGCAACGTGTTCTGCAATGTTGATGGAAAAGGCAGTTTTACCCATGGAAGGACGGCCTGCGACGATGATCAAATCGCCCGGTTGAAGGCCTGATGTTTTTTTGTCGAGGTCGATAAAACCAGTCGATATACCGGTTACTTCATCAGGATTGTCGCGCGAATAAAGCATATCGATGCGCTCGACCACTTCTTTCAAAAGGTCGGGCATCTCAAGGAAGCCTTGTTTGGATTTGGCGGTACTTTCGGCAATTTGGAATACTTTGTTTTCTGCCTCGTCCAAAAGCTGGCCTGCATCGCGCCCTTGCGGATTGTAGGCGCTGCGTGCAATTTCCGTGCCGACTTCGGCAAGCTGGCGCATGATGGAACGTTCGCGCACGATTTCGGCGTAGCGGCGGATATTGGCAGCGGATGGCGTGTTTTGCGCCAGCGTAATCAGATAGTTGAATCCGCCTGCCGCTTCCAATTCTTCATTGCGTTCCAAACTTTCTTGAACGGTAATGACGTCAGCAGGGCGGCTTTCGTTAATCAGGTTGGCAATGGCACGAAAAATCAGGCGGTGTTCGTGGCGGTAGAAATCTTCGCCGGAAACGACATCGGCAATACGGTCCCAAGCCGAATTTTCCAGCATCAGGCCGCCCAAAACGGATTGCTCCGCTTCTGTGGAATGCGGCGGCAGTGATAATGCGCTGATTTCACGGTCTTCAGACGGCATGTCGGAATAATTGCTCATGACGGGCATCTCTGGCTGGAAAATTGTAATCCGCTATTATAACGCAGTGTAAGTTCAATTGGTTTGTTTAGGCTAAAGCAGGTAAAATAGCAATGTTGTCGATTTGACAACACACACTACCAAAATATAAATATCAATAATTAGGAGCATAAAAATGGAACACAAGCTGCCACAATTGCCTTATGAACTGGATGCGTTGTCCCCTCATCTGACCAAAGAAACTTTGGAGTTCCACTACGGCAAACACCATCAAACTTACATCACCAATTTGAACAATCAAATCAAAGGCACTGAGTTTGAAGAAATGCCTTTGGAAGAAATCGTGAAAAAATCTTCCGGCGGTATGTTCAACAACGCTGCCCAAACTTGGAACCACACTTTCTACTGGCTAGGCTTTACCCCTAAAGGCCAAGGCAAACCTGCCGGCGAATTGGCTGCGGCCATCAACGCCAAATGGGGCAGCTTCGAGAAATTCCAAGAAGCGTTCAATGCTTGCGCGGCCGGTACTTTCGGCTCCGGTTGGGCATGGTTGGTGAAAATGCCTGCCGGTGAATTGGATCTGGTTTCTACTTCCAATGCAGGTACTCCGCTGACTACTGAAAACACTCCGCTGTTGACTTGCGACGTATGGGAACACGCCTATTACATCGACTACCGCAACAGCCGTCCTAACTACCTGAAAGGTTTCTGGGAAATCGTTAACTGGGATGAAGTTGCCAAACGCTTCGCCGCATAAAACGATATGAGTGAAAAGGCCGTCTGAAAAATTTTCAGACGGCCTGAAACCTTTGAACAATTAGCAGTACGTGCAATGGCCGCCCTTTACGACATCATTAAGGTACATCAATCGGGCGCTAATATTTTAGTGGTATCGCATGGTCATACCCTGCGGCTTTTATTGTCCTTACTAGGCGGAGCGACTTGGGAAAACCATCGTGATGAGGGTAAATCCGTGTCATTGTTGCATACTTCAATCAGTATTGTGAAATATGATAGTGAAAGCGGTTTTCATATTGAGCAGCTTAACGATGTGGCTCATTTACAATGATCACACCCATTCATCAATAATAAAAAAGTGGGCATTTTACCCACCTTTTTTGCCATTAGCCGAATACTTTTTCTAAGTGTGCTTGGTAGTCTGCTAAGTATTGTTCCACTTGTGGATTTTTAATCACATCGTTACATAAGAATGTCGGCAGACGGGTCAAACCGATGAACTCATTGAGTTTGTGGAAGTGCATATACAACGCATCCACGCCTTTGCCTTCGAAAAAATCGCCTTCTCGGGTGAAGGCCTCAATCGGCGCATTCCAAGTAAGTGAGAGCATGTGTTTTTTGCCTTGCAACAAACCACCTGTGCCGTAGCCTTCTGTCGGATTGACACGATGGCGGCCATCACTGTGGTAAAGCTTGCCGTGTCCGGAAGTTAATACTTCGTCTATGTATTTTTTCACTGTCCAAGGTTCGTGCATCCACCAGCCTGGCATTTGCCAAATCACGGCATCCATCCACAAGAATTTTTCGATTTCTGCTTCAACATCATAGCCCGCATTAATCACGGTTTCTTGTACATTGTGTCCAAGTGCGGTCAAAACTTCTTTCGCTTTTTTGTGAAGCATATGGTTCAACTCACCATGCGAATGACCAAACTCTTTTCTACCGTCTAGTAATAAAATATTCATCTTTTTGCCCCTAAAATAAATAATTATAAAAATGGGGCTATCATTATGCCTTTTTACTGCATCTTTATCACTGTAAGTTTAGATTCTTTAAAAGGTTATGTAGGAACTGGACAACAGTTGGGAAAAACTGAAATTGGGCTTCCTGGTTCTAAAGAAAGGGTGAACTTCAATAAAAATATCGGTATTTATATCGATCCTGTTACAGGAAATCAAACTCCAACAACTATGGGGATTATTCATTATAGTAAAAATGGATATCATGTAGTTCCGGCTAAACCAAAGGAATAATAGTCTATGAATAATGACATTATAAGATTAAGAATTGTTACCCAAAATGCCTTGATAGGTAAAATTACCAAAGAGGTTAGAGGTGTTTATGTAAGAATCAATGAAAATTGTATAAGTATTTATATCGTTATTGATGGAGATATCTCTACCTATTGGAATGAAGAGATTTATGAAATTGGTACAGATATTATTTCTAATTTTGGTGAGGATTATACTATTGATGAGAATTTAGTTAGGATTGATTACCCTAAATATTTATCTTTTGATAATTATATATGTGTATATAAGCGCCATGAAAAATATGAATAAGATTGGAACTATTTATTTATGACAGGGATTTAAAAAGAATTAAGGATTAATAATGTTTGGTATTTTCTTTAAAGATAAAGGTACATCTTTTGATAATGGATATGGGATGCATATTTTGGCTTCAATCTCTTTAGGTGAATATGTAGAAGAATTACATATTCCAATAGACTATTGGGGTATTGAAGAATATAAAAATAGCTGGGCTACATCTATAGCTGATGGGATAGAAAAAAAGCAACATTCAGTACTTATTACATCTATGCATGAGCCAGAATCTTTAAATTTTGTTTCTACATGGATTATTTATTATGATGGGGAAATTTCTTATAAAAGTGCATTCACCTACCAATAGACGCAAGTCATTTTGTAGTAATTTTGGTGCGCCACCCAAATATCCTTGCCCCGAACTGCGATTATTTGCCGAATTTTATGCATACTGTTCAACAACTCCCTGAAAATGCCCTTACTACGCGTTTGAATTTTTTCCGCCAATACGGTCAACTTGAGACTTTTGCAAAGGTCTCGGCCTTTTTGTCGATATTGGCGTGAAGAAATGGTTTAGATGAATGTTTTTTCTGTCTGATACGCAAAATTATCATGGAGCAGAAAAAAGGATAAACGGGAGATCATGCTAAAATATTGTCAACAATTTTCTGATTCCACATGATATGGAATCAGCGTTTGACACACATAGACAAGAGGATTTTATGAAATTTCTAGACCGTGAGGCGACCATTGCCAAACCCGGCTTTAATCGTTGGCTGGTACCGCCTGCCGCGTTGGCCGTGCATCTTGCCATTGGGCAGATATACGCTTATTCCGTGTTTAATGCGCCGCTGACCAAGCTTATCGGTATTACTGAGTCGGCTGCAGGAGATTGGAAGCTGACTACGGTGGGCTGGATTTTCAGTATTGCCTTGGCGATGTTGGGCGCGTCTGCGGCCATGTTCGGTACATGGATGGAACGCGTTGGGCCGCGTAAGGCGATGTTTGTTGCTGCCTGCTGCTTTAGCTTGGGCTTTTTTGTGTCGGCGATCGGCGTCCATACGCACAATCTGTTTTTGCTTTATTTGGGCAATGGTGTGATTGGCGGGGTTGGCTTGGGCTTGGGCTATATCGGGCCTGTATCGACACTGATGAAATGGTTTCCCGATAAACCGGGCATGGCGACAGGCTTGGCGATTATGGGTTTTGGCGGCGGCGCGATGTTGGCCTCGCCTTTGTCGGTATCGCTGATGAGTTTTTTCTCCAGTGAAACTTCGGTTGGCGTTGCACAGACTTTTGTGGTTTTAGGGTTGTTTTATTTGGTGTTGATGATGTTCGGCGCGTTTACGATCCGAGTACCTGCCGATGGCTGGAAACCTAAAGGTTATGTTGCGCCGAAAAACAAAAGCAAATTGGTCAGCAGCAATCATGTCAATGTCTCACAAGCCATGAAAACGCCGCAATTCTGGCTCTTGTTCTGGGTGTTGTGTTTGAATGTAACGGCCGGTATTGGTGTGTTAGGGCAGGCTTCCGTCATGATTCAGGAGCTGTTTTCCGAGGCGTCTGTGGGAAAACAAGCGGCCATTGGTGCGGGCGCGGCGGCAGGTTTTGTGAGCCTGTTGAGCCTGTTTAATATGGGCGGCCGCTTTTTGTGGTCCAGTGTGTCCGATAAAATCGGCCGTAAAAATACTTATACCATTTTCTTCGTGCTCGGCTCGCTGTTGTATTTTGCCATTCCGTCTATTGGCGGAAGCGGTAACAAGGCTTTGTTTGTCATTGGTTTCTGCGTCATTATTTCCATGTATGGCGGTGGTTTTGCAGCCATTCCGGCTTATTTGAAGGATTTGTTCGGCACTTATCAAGTCGGTGCAATCCACGGCAGGATTTTGCTGGCATGGTCAACTGCTGCCGTTATTGGCCCGGTATTGGTTAACTATATCCGCCAAAGTCAAATTGAAAGCGGTGTTCCGGCTGCCGAGGCTTATAGCATTACCATGTACATCATGGCGGGTTTGTTGATTGTCGGTTTGCTGTGTAACTTGAGTGTCCGTTCGGTTCATGAAAAGCATCACGAGAAAGACATTAAAGTAGCGGCCCATAGCCGTAATCCCGATGATGAAACCGCTGTATCCGATGCCTATCTGATTAGTAAAAAAGTATCAGCGGGCGGTATCGGGGTGTGGTGGCGCTGGGCTTTGGTCTGCATTCCTTTGGGCTACGGCGTCATTATGGTGTTTGTGAAAGCCTTAAGTTTGTTTAATTGATTGTTGAAAATGAAAGGCCGTCTGAAAGTTTCAGACGGCCTTTTTATATATGTTGAACAATTAATCTTTTGATACGCTGATGGTATGTTTAATATGTTTTAAATTCGCAACGATGGTAAAAGTCATCATCACCAGTAAAGCCCATGAGCTCCATTTGCTGATGTGTACCGATGCCCACGCGCCGATTTGGTTGGGATAGCGCCAAACACCGAATAAAGTTCCTAAATTTTCTGCCAGCCAAATAAAAAATCCGATCAGGACGAAAGCGAGCAGGAGCGGCATTTTGCGAGTGGTGTCATAGGGCGTGTATAAGACCGTTGTCCGGGCATATAGGCCGAGAGCGAAAGCAGCAAGATACCAGCGATAGTCGCCGATATAGTGATGGGTGAAAAAATTGATATAAATCGCCAGTGCGCACAAAGTGCCCAACCAATACGGCGGATGGCTTTTGATTTTGAGGTCAAACAGTCGCCATGCTTGAATGATATAGCTGCCGACTGCGGCATACATAAAGCCTGCAAACAGCGGTACGCCGCCAATTTTGGTGTATGCCTCATCCGGATAGCTCCAAGACTGGATATCGCCTGAGGTTTTGAACCATTCTAAAGCAAAGCCCACCAAGTGAAACAGCGTAATCGATTTCACTTCATCCCAAGTTTCCAGCTTGAAATACAGCATGGCTGCTTGTACGGAGATGGCAAAAATCAGCAGCAGGTCATAGCGCGAAATCCCTAACCAGCCTGTTTTTGGGACGAGGAACATGGCAATGAAAAACAAGCCTGCAAATAAGCAGGCTCGTGCTTCTTTCAAACCGAAGAACCAAAATTCAACGATAAAGCGTCGCCAACCATGCAAATCCTTGCGTTTGGGATGCTCAGTCAGCCAAGTATCCAGTTTGCCCAACATATTTTCAGACGGCCTCTTTATCTTGAAAATGTTTTAGGCAGATTGAATCGGAATGACACGGTTTTGCTTACGTTTTGCGCCACCTTCGCAGTAGTTGGTTTTGACATAATCTTCAACGATTTGTAAAAACTCGGCAGCGATATTGTCGCCTTTGAGGGTAACTTTTCGTTCGCCGTCTACATAAACCGGCGCAACCGGAGTTTCGCCTGTACCTGGCAGGCTGATACCGATATCGGCAAGCTTACTCTCGCCCGGGCCATTTACCACGCAACCCATTACGGCGACGTTCAATGATTCAACGCCTGGATATTCAGTGCGCCAAACAGCCATTTTTTGGCGTAAATAGTTTTGTACGTCTTGAGCCAACTCTTGGAATACGGTACTGGTGGTACGGCCGCAACCCGGGCAGGCTGTAACCATTGGTGTAAAGGAGCGCAAGCCCATGGTTTGCAGGATTTCCTGACCGACAATGACTTCTTGTGTACGCGGGGAGCCGGGTTCGGGCGTAAGGGAAATTCGAATGGTGTCGCCGATACCTTCTTGCAACAATACAGACAAAGCTGCGGTAGATGCCACAATGCCCTTGCTGCCCATGCCTGCCTCAGTCAGACCGAGATGGAGCGGGTAGCGGCAACGGCTGCCTAATTCGCGGTAAACCTGAATCAAGTCTTGTACGGCGCTGACCTTGCACGACAAAATGATTTTGTCTTCGGGTAAGCCCAAAGCTACGGCTTTTTCTGCCGATTCCAGTGCCGAAACAATCAAAGCTTCTTTCATGATTTCTTCAGGCGGCTTTGGTGTGGCGGAGGCCAAGTTGGCATCCATCATGCGCTTGGCAAGGCTTTGATCAAGCGAACCCCAGTTCACACCGATGCGTACGGCTTTATTGTTTTCTGCCGCTGTACGAATCATAAAGGCAAATTTCTCATCGCCTTTTGCGCCTTTGCCGACATTGCCTGGGTTGATGCGGTATTTAGACAGGGCCTTGCCGCACTCAGGAAATTCGGCCAATAAGCGTTCGCCATTGAAATGGAAGTCGCCGATCAGGGGCGTGGTGTAGCCCATATCGTCTAAGCGGCTGCGGATTTCGGCTACTTTGGAAGCAGCTTCCGGAGTATTAACCGTGATACGGACCATTTCCGAGCCGGCATCGCTCAACTCTTTGACCTGTCGGGCGGTTGCTTCTGCATCTGCGGTGTCGGTATTGGTCATAGATTGCACAACAACGGGCGCATCCGAACCGACGATGAGATGATCGATTTGTACTTGATGTGTCAGACGGCGTTTAGGTGTGGTCATTTTAGTTTTTTCCTGCAACAAAAGAGGCGGATTTTTCACCGGCAACACGGTATTTCAAAGGTTCGATAGGTGTGCCGCCGTAATTGGCTTCCGAGCCGGCTGCAATACCGATCCAAACATTGTAGGGAGCGCCGCCTCTCAGACGTTGTTCGCTTCCGGCTGGAACAATACGGCTGAATACTACTTTTCCATCTTTGTCTGTAATAATCAGATTGCTTCGGTATTGGACTTTAATCCAAAGTTCGTCTTTCTCAACTTTGACGGCAGGCTTCTCTTCTTGTACGACGGCGGAAGCTGCTGAGGCAGCTTGATCATTAGCCGCTTCAGACTTATTGGTGATTTCTTTTTTGCCGTCTTCTGTCATTTCGCTAACGGCAATATTATCCGTTTTTAAGGCAGGCGTTTTCATCGTATCAGCAACATCTTTGCTGTTTTGAATATTTGCCTGTTCGTTTTCATAGCTAGATTTACTTTGCCAAAAGTAAACACCGCCTATTGCTAAAGCCAATGCGGCTACTCCCAATATCCATTTTGGGAAGCCTTGTTTTTCAGTGTCTTTGTAGCTTAAGCCGGCATTGGCACTGCGTGTTACCGCGTATACATGGTCTTCAAGTTGCGGAGTAATGGAGAGCAAATGTTTGGCGATGGTTTGTTCGTCGATTTTCAGAAATCGTGCATATGAACGCAGATAGCCTGAAACAAAGACTAAACCGGGAAAGCCTGAATATTCGCCTTTTTCCAAAGCATCAATTTGTTCGGCAGACAGTTTCAACCGTGAAGCAACATCTTGAATATCGATTTTGGCATCAGTTCTGTGTTTGCGTAATTCATCCCCCAATGTTTTGGCGGCTTGTGTGTCGTAGTTGATTTTATCGTTATTTTCCATTTAGTGGCCTGTTGTGACAGTCTGTAGTTCGTCTGAATAAGGGAAGTTTGCCCTAAGTTGGGCTTCGTATTCGTATGCGGCGTGTTTATTGCCCAAGGCGGTAGCCAAACGCCAGCCTAAAAGCAAATCGTCAGCCTGCAGGACATCAACTTTGCTTTGGTATTGGCGGAAATAATAGTCGGCATCGTTCAGATTGCCTGCCATCATTTTGGTTCGGGCAAGCTCTTTGAAAGCAGGGAAGAATTGTGGATTGGCCGCCAAAGACCTTTCCAAATAGGCTTGAGCCAAAGAGTATTGGCCTAACCTTGCACTGCAAATGCCTTTATTCATATTGGCAATAAAGGGGCTTGGATAGGTTGGGTCGGCCAGTGCTTTATCAAAATAAGCCAAAGATTCGGCTGGTGCATTCATTTGATTGCACAAGAACCAACCGTAGTTGTTGTTGACTTCCGCGCTATCAGGTTTTAAAGACAATGCTTTAAGAAAGCTTTCCTGGGCTTTATCTTTGACCTTCAAATACTGATAAATCTCGGCGCGTACCAACCAAGCAAGGTCATTTTTTGAATTGGACTGAAGCGCCTCTTCGATACTTTCAGTAGCTTGGCGGTAGTTTTGGCCGCGCATATATTCTACAGCCAGTTGGGTTTTGATATTAGAAACTTGAATGGCACGTTCTTTAGGGCTTGGGCCGGAAGAGGAAGCGCAGGCTGAAAGAGTAAGTGCGGTAAGTAAAGCGAATCCGAACTTGATTTTCATAATTAACCTTATTGTTCGACCAAAATCTGTTGCCATTTTTGTTGGCGGCGTGTTTTATCTTGTACTTGTCCGGCCAATTGTCCGCAAGCGGCATCGATATCGTCGCCGCGGGTTTTGCGGACAGTAACGACAAAGCCGGCTTGTTGCAGAATATCGCGGAAGACACGGATATTTTCATTGCTAGAACGTTCGTAGCCGGAATTTGGGAAAGGATTGAACGGAATCAGATTGAATTTGCATGGTACGTCTTTAACCAATTCAATCAATTCACGCGCATGTTGCGCTTTATCGTTGATACCGTCGAGCATAACGTATTCAAAGGTAATAAAATCACGGGGTGCTTTGACCAAATAACGTTGACAGGCCGCCATCAATTCTTTGAGCGGGTATTTTTTGTTGAGGGGAACAATCTGATCACGCACTTCATCGTTGGATGCGTGTAAAGATACAGCCAAAGCAACAGGCATTGCATCACGCAGCCTGTCCATTTGTGGAACCATCCCTGAAGTGGAAACGGTTACGCGACGGCGGCTCAAGCCGTAGCCGTGGTCATCCAGCATAATGTTTAACGCGGTAACAACATTGTCAAAGTTTGCCATGGGTTCGCCCATGCCCATCATCACGACGTTGGAGATAACGCGTTCGTTTTTAGGGGTAACGCCCATGGCTTTATTGGCCCACCAAAGCTGACCGATAATTTCAGCGGCAGTCAGGTTGCGGTTGAAACCTTGTCGTCCGGTAGAGCAGAAGGTGCATTCCAATGCGCAACCGACTTGGGAAGAGATACACAAAGTACCGCGTTCGGCTTCGGGAATGAAGACGGTTTCTACACCGTTGCCCGTGCCGACATCCAGCAACCATTTGCGTGTGCCATCAGTAGATTCTTGTGCCATCATTAATTTAGGCACTTCGATTGTGGCTTGTTCATTCAACTTGGCGCGCAATGATTTGGCCAAATCAGTCATTTCTTCAAAGTTTTGTGCACCCGCTTGATGCATCCAACGCATTACCTGCTTGGCGCGAAAAGGTTTTTCGCCCATTTCGGCAAAGTGTTGCGTCAGTCCGTTTAAATCATAATTCAGTAGATTGGTTTTCATGTATTTTTATGTTTCTCAGTAAAGCTTTTAAAGCAAAGGGGCTTATTGGGCAGCTTTGCTTTAAAAGCCTTTGGATTTTCAGACGGCCTTTAATTTGTAGGACATACAAAGCAGTTTTGCCGTCCGATATGAATCGGACGGCCGTAAAGCGGCTACAGGCTTTTGCTCTTAGCGTGGGCAGATTTCGCTTTGGCTGAAGAAGTAAGCAATTTCAATTGCAGCATTTTCAACGCTGTCAGAACCATGTACGGCATTGACACTGATAGATTCTGCAAAGTCGGCACGGATTGTGCCTGGAGCGGCATCAGCCGGATTGGTTGCGCCCATCAATTCGCGATTTTTAGCAACGGCGTTTTCACCTTCCAATACTTGAATCATGACGGGATTGCGTGTCATGAATTTAACTAAGTCTTCGTAAAAAGGGCGGTCTTTGTGTACGGCATAAAACTCTTTTGCTTCACGCTTAGAGAGATGTTTCATTTTTGCCGCAATAATGCGCAAGCCGTTTTCTTCAAAGCGGCTGTAAATCTTGCCGATGACGTTTTTTTCTACTGCATCGGGTTTGATGATGGAAATAGTACGTTCGATGGCCATGTTATGTCCTTGTTTTTATTGAAAGGTAAGTTGCTGTAGCCAAGAGGCGAGGGAAGTGTATTCTACCAAATTTCGCCCCTTTTTGGGAAAGGCATTATTTGCTTAAAGTTAGGTGTGGTTGTTCTAAATAGACTTCAGATTGCATTTCGATCATACGGCTGGCTGTACGGGTAAATTCTTCGGCAAAATCGCCTTCAACGTAAATATCGTTTACGCCAACTGCGCTAGTGGCGCACAGCTTCACACGGAAATCGTATAAAACGTCAATTAACCATGTCAGACGGCGTGCTTCTGCTTTTTCTTGCGGGGTTAGACGTTCTAATCCTGAAAGGAAAACCATCTCGTAATGTTCGGCTAAATACAAATAGTCAGCTTGTGAGCGCGGGCCAAAACATAATGCACGGAAATCAAACCAGATGGCGCGTTCTGACTGGGCTTTATGAGGAATTTCCCGTCCATGAATAATACTGATGCCTGGGTTTAATTCAGAGATTCCGCTCATTTCTTTAAATAAAGCAGCCAGTTTTTGCTCGTTCTCTTCATTATTGGGGACAAAGAAAATTTCGGCAGGACGCAGCGTACGTAAGCGGTAATCTTCGCCGCCATCCACATTTAAAACGGTCAGGTTGGACTCGATAAGGGCGATGGTTGGGAGAAAGCTGCTGCGATTTTGGCCTTGAGGATAGAGTTCGGACGGGGCGTAGTTGGAAGTGGCTACCAAGACTACACCTTCACTCAACAGGTTTTCCAGTAAACGGCCCAAAATCATGGCATCGGCAATATCGCTGACGTGAAACTCATCAAAGCATAATACACGTGTTTCTTTGGCAATCTCTGTTGCAACGGCTTTTAAGGGATTGGCTTCGCTTTTCAAGACTTTAAGGCGTTGATGGATTTCGGCCATGAAGGCATGGAAATGCACGCGACGCTTACGACGATAAGGGAGACAGCCGAAAAAAGCATCCATCAAAAAGCTTTTACCGCGTCCTACGCCACCATAAAAATAGAGTCCTTTAGGTACTTGAGGGGAACGCAAGCTACGGCCGAGAAAACGGTTGCGTTTGCGTTTGAACATCATCAGCTCGGTCCATAAACGATCCAAATATTCAATGGCTCGCGCTTGGGCTTCGTCGCGGATAAAGTTGGGCTGTTCGGCTGCTGCTTGATACCAAGTCAATGGGCTGTGGTTTTCAAATGGAGGTGGTGTGAATAGTTGGTCTCTATTGCTCATGTGTAACCTTTATTATGCTTTACTGGCGATAGTTGAAACATCATCCGCAATAGTTTGGACAGTAGTTGGAATGATGTTTTCATTACAGAATAGTCGGTCTATTATAAATGATTTCAGACGGCCTGCGTTTTTTGCAAAAGCATTGTAGTAAATATAGTTGAAATAGTGTGCGATTAAGGTATGCGTGAAAAGAGCAGGTCTTGGTATTTTGGGCGAAAACAAAAAAACGCCGCATTTCTGCGGCGTTTTGCTACTAAGTATTAATGAGCACTTTCTTGCAATGCCAAGTCTACACGCTCACGCAACTCTTTACCCGGTTTGAAGTGAGGAACATGCTTTTCTGGCACTTCCACGCGTTCGCCGGTTTTCGGGTTGCGCCCGATACGGGCAGGGCGGTGGTTCAAGTCGAAGCTGCCGAAGCCGCGGATTTCGATACGTTGTCCACGAGCCAGTGAGCGGGTCATGGTATCAACCAAGACTTTTACACTGTATTCGACATCTTTAGCCAGCAGTTGGTTGCCATTTTTTTCGGCAAACACTTCTGCAAGGCGAACCATCAATTCAGACTTCGTCATGTCTGCAACCTTATTCTTGGTCGCCGGACAGTTTGGCTTTCAGCAAGTCGCCCAGGCTAGTAGTACCGGCATTGGCAGTTGCAGCGGCGTTAACTGAATTCAGCACTTCGCGGTTTTCTTTAGCGTCTTTCGCTTTAACAGACAGACGGATGCTGCGGTTTTTGCGGTCAACGGTAACGATAACGGCTTCAACTTCGTCGCCTTCTTTCAGTTTGGTAGTCAGGTCTTCAACGCGGTCAGCAGCGAATTCAGAAGCAGGCAGGTAGCCTTCAACTTCTTCAGACAGAGCAACTACGGCACCTTTAGCGTCAACAGATTTCACAGAACCTTTAACCAAAGAACCTTTGTCGTTTACGCTGATGAAGTTGCCGAACGGATCACCTTCCAGTTGTTTGATACCCAAAGAGATGCGTTCTTTTTCAACGTCGATTGCCAATACAACGGCTTCAACTTCTTCACCTTTTTTGTATTTGCGTACAGCTTCTTCGCCGGCTTCAGTCCAAGACAGGTCAGACAAGTGAACCAGGCCGTCGATACCGCCAGGCAGACCTACGAATACGCCGAAGTCAGTGATAGATTTAACTGCGCCGGAGATTTTGTCGCCTTTGTTGTGGTTGGCGGCAAATTCTTCCCAAGGGTTAGCTTGGCATTGTTTCATACCCAAAGAGATACGGCGGCGGTCTTCGTCGATTTCCAGGATCATTACTTCAACTTCGTCACCCAGTTGAACAACTTTGCTTGGGTGTACGTTTTTGTTGGTCCAATCCATTTCGGAAACGTGTACCAAACCTTCGATGCCTTGTTCGATTTCAACGAACGCACCGTAGTCGGTCAGGTTGGATACTTTACCGAACAGGCGGGTACCTTGTGGGTAACGACGGGTCAGGCCGCTCCAAGGATCTTCACCCAATTGTTTCATACCCAGAGAAACACGTTGTTTGTCTTGGTCGAATTTCAGGACTTTGGCTTCAACTTCTTGACCGACTTCCAGAACTTCGCTCGGGTGTTTCACACGGCGCCATGCCAAGTCGGTGATGTGCAACAGACCGTCGATACCGCCCAAGTCAACGAACGCACCGTAGTCGGTGATATTTTTAACGATACCTTTGATGATAGAGCCTTCTTGCAGGTTTTCCAGTAGGGCTTTGCGCTCTTCACCCAAAGTAGCTTCCAGAACGGCGCGGCGGGAAACCACGACGTTGTTGCGTTTTTTGTCCAGTTTGATGACTTTGAATTCGATTTCTTTGCCTTCAAAGTGGGAAGTGTCTTTAACGGGACGTACGTCAACCAAAGAACCCGGCAGGAATGCGCGGATGCTGTTGATCATAACAGTCAGACCACCTTTGACTTTGCCATTGATAACGCCGGACAGGATGTCGCCGTTTTCCATAGCTTCTTCCAAAGCGATCCAGTCGGCAGCGCGTTTGGCTTTTTCGCGGGACAGTTTGGTTTCGCCGAAGCCGTTTTCAACAGATTCGATGGTAACGGTAACGAAATCGCCAACTTTAACTTCAATCTCGCCCTGAGCGTTTTTGAATTCAGCAACATCAATCAGAGATTCTGATTTCAGACCTGCGTTAACGGTAACGAAGTTTTGATCGATGCCGACTACTTCGGCAGTAATCACTTCACCTGGGTTCATCTCTTGCAGGGTAAAGCTTTCTTCCAGCAGCTGGGCAAAATTTTCCATAGTCATATATACTCTTTTCGGTACACCGCCAAGGGGTGCGGGTTAGGTTTGAAATGACCTGCCGTCCTTGGCGCGGCAGGTTGGGAAATGTTTTCAGACGGCCTTGTTATAGGGTTAACAGGCCGTCTGAAATGAAAACTTCGCGATTATACTCCAAATTTTAAACTTTATGATACCAATCAAGCACTTTTTTTACAGCTTCTTCGATAGAAAGGTTATCAGTATCTAAAAGCTGGGCGTCGGGCAGCTGTTTCAACGGAGCAACAGGGCGGCGGCGGTCTGCTTCATCACGCGCTTCAATGTCTGACAGAATGCGCTCGAATGCAATGCCTTCGCATGGGATACCGAGTTGTTTGGCACGACGTTGGGCGCGGACATTGGCACTTGCGGTCAGGAAAATTTTTAATGCGGCATCAGGGAAAATAACCGAGCCGATATCACGACCGTCGGCGACCAAACCTTTTTCGGTTAAGAAATCGCGTTGGCGCTGCAAAAGGGCGGTACGCACTTTAGGCAACTGCGCGACGGCAGATGCGCCCATGCCGATCGCTTCGGTACGGATTTGCTCGGATACATCTTCGCCATTCAATAATACGGCGCTGCCTTCAAATTGTGCGGGCAAGGTTTCTGCCAGTGTGCTGACGGCATCTTCATCTGTCCAGGCAACATTTTGTTTTTGTGCGTAAAGCGCGGTCAGGCGGTAAAGCGCACCGGAGTCGAGGTAAAGAAAACCCAAGGCTTCGGCTACGCGTGAGGCAACCGTCCCTTTGCCGGATGCGCTGGGGCCGTCGATGGCGATGACTTTTTGCTTGAGGCTCATGTGTTCTCCTGAATGCGATAGGTATTTGAATTAACCGTTTATTATACGTTGCTTTGGTCGTCTGAAAACGAAAATTTTCGTGGGATTTAGATTTGAGGGAAAAGCGGCTCGGCCTTATCGGGTATAATGGCCAAAATCATAATTTAACCGCTTTATCTGATTGTTCGGGCCGTCTGAAATAACGGGTCGGGAACGGTCTTAGAATTTAGAAACATTATGTTACAAACCGATAATCTTACTTCTGCACAACCTCAGCGCATTATCACTGCTCAAAATATTTCCGCTCAGGAAGAGTTGCTTGAACGCGCTTTACGTCCGAAAACTTTAGACGACTATATCGGGCAGGATAAAGCCAAAGAGCAGTTGGCCATTTTTATTCAGGCGGCGAAAAAACGTGGCGAAGCGCTTGACCACACTTTGCTGTTTGGCCCTCCGGGTTTGGGCAAAACTACTTTGGCACACATTATTGCCAAAGAGTTAGGCGTTAATTTGCGCCAAACCAGCGGCCCGGTTTTGGAACGTGCCGGCGACCTTGCAGCCTTGTTGACCAACCTCGAGCCGCATGATGTGCTGTTTATCGATGAAATCCACCGCTTAAGCCCCGTGGTTGAAGAAATCCTTTATCCTGCGCTGGAGGATTATCAGTTGGACATCATGATAGGAGAGGGGCCGGCCGCGCGTTCGGTCAAAATCGATTTGCCGCCGTTTACATTGGTAGGCGCGACGACCCGCGCCGGCATGCTGACCAACCCTTTGCGCGACCGTTTCGGTATCGTGTCCCGATTGGAGTTTTATCAAAACAAAGACTTAGCAACTATTGTTGCCCGTTCTGCCCAGTTGTTGCAGTTAGATATGGGTGAAGAGGGCGCGATAGAAGTGGCCAAGCGCAGTCGCGGTACGCCGCGTATTGCCAACCGTCTTTTGCGACGTGTGCGTGATTATGCCGATGTGAAAAATAACGGCGTGATTGATGCGGAAATTGCCGATGCTGCCTTAAGCATGCTGGATGTGGACGGGCAAGGTTTGGATGTGATGGACAGGAAATTCCTTGAGGCGATTTTGCACAAGTTCAGCGGCGGTCCTGTCGGTTTGGAAAACGTGGCTGCTGCGATTGGCGAATCAACCGATACCATCGAAGATGTGATTGAACCATATCTGATTCAGCAGGGCTTTTTGCAACGTACACCGCGTGGACGCGTAGCAACCGAACGAGCCTATCTACATTTCGGTTTGAAGGTTCAAGAATAATAATGAAGGCCGTCTGAAAACCGCTTTCAGACGGCCTGATACTTTCAATTTCATATGATTGTCGGCAAATATCTGCCGATAATCGGTTAAAATGTCCCCCTTTTCTTTTTTGAAGTTTCCCCATGAATATCTTATCCGTAGAAAATGCTTCTTTTGCTGTCGGCCACGTCGCCTTGCTCGATAAAACTTCTTTTCAACTCGACAGCGGCGAGAAAATCGGTTTAATCGGCCGTAACGGTGCGGGTAAGTCTTCGTTTTTAAAAATCCTTGCAGGCGTACAAAAGCTCGATGACGGGCAGATTATTGTTCAAAACAATCTTAAAATCGTTTATGTGCCGCAGGAATCTTTTTTTGATAAGGAAGCAACCGTATTTGATACCGTTGCCGAAGGATTGGGAGAAATTCGTAATTTATTGCGCCGTTATCATCATGTCAGCCATGAGTTGGAAAATGGTTCGAGTGAGGCTTTATTGAAAGAACTCAACGAATTACAACTCGAAATTGAAGCGAAGGACGGCTGGAAGCTGGATGCGGCAGTCAAGCAGACTTTGGGGGAACTCGGTTTGCCGGAAAACGAAAAAATCGGCAACCTTTCCGGCGGTCAGAAAAAGCGTGTCGCTTTGGCGCAGGCTTGGGTGCAAAAGCCCGACGTATTGCTGCTGGACGAGCCGACCAACCATTTGGACATTGATGCGATTATCTGGCTGGAAAACCTGCTCAAAGCGTTTGAAGGCAGCTTGGTCGTGATTACCCACGACCGCCGTTTTTTGGATAATATCGCCACGCGCATCGTCGAACTCGACCGCGGCATTCTGCGCTCCTATCCCGGATCGTTCTCCAAATATAGCGAGAAAAAAGCGCAAGAGTTGGCGGTTGAGGCGGAACACAACCGCCTCTTCGACAAATTCCACGCGCAGGAAGAAGCGTGGATACGCAAAGGCATCGAAGCGCGCCGTACCCGTAATGAAGGCCGCGTGCGCCGTTTGGAAGAACTGCGCCGCCAGCGCGCCGAACGTCGCAACGTGCAGGGACAGGTCAACTTTAAGCTCGACAGCGGTGAGAAAAGCGGCAAAATCATCGCCGAATTGGAACACGCTTCGTTTGCCTATGGCGACAAAGTTATCATGGACAAATTCTCCGCCATTTTGCAACGCGGTGACAAAATCGGCTTAATCGGTCCAAACGGCATCGGTAAAACCACCTTCCTTAAGCTGATTTTAGGCGAATTGCAGCCGACCTACGGCAGAATCCGCATCGGCAGTAAACAGGAAGTTGCCTATTTCGACCAGTTCCGCAGCGCCTTGAATGAAAATGATACTGTGTTTTACACGCTCGGACAGGGCAACGATTACGTTGAAGTCGGCGGCAAGAAAAAGCATGTGATGAGCTATTTAGAAGATTTCCTGTTCCATCCAGCCCGCGCACAAAGTCCTGTTTCATCGCTCTCCGGCGGCGAACGCAATCGCCTCCTGTTGGCAAAACTCTTTACCCGTCCTGCCAATATTTTGGTCTTGGACGAACCGACCAATGACTTGGATATCGACACCCAAGAGCTGCTTGAAGACTTGCTGCGTGATTACCAAGGCACGGTATTCCTTGTCTCGCATGACCGTATGTTCTTGGATAATGTGATTACTCAAAGCATTGTTTTCGAAGGACAAGGCCGTCTGAAAGAATACATTGGCGGCTATCAGGACTATATCGACGCAAAATCGCGGGAAGAGAAAATTCAGACGGCCTCTGCGCCCAAAGCGGTTGCCGAGCCTGAGAAAGTCAAACCCAAAGCCAACCGCACGGTCAAACTTTCCTATAAAGAACAGCGCGAACTCGATACCCTGCCTGACGAAATCGCCGCTTTGGAAACCGAGCAGGCTGAAATCAATACCCAGCTTTCCGATCCTGAAATTTTCAAAGATTACGAAAAAGCAGGCGCATTGCAAAGCAGGGCGGAAGAAATCGAGATGTCGCTTTTGGAAAAGCTGGAACGCTGGGAATGGCTGGAAGCGAAACAAAATGGAGAAGCGGTTTAAATTGGGAATTTTGTCCCAAAGTAGGGCGGATATTTTTCTAAATCATGCCGTCTGAACCCCGAATATTCAAAAACAAGGTCTACAACCACATGAAAAAAGTCGAGAAAAACGTATTGGTGCTGCATAGCGCTAAGGAAATGTTTGAGCTGGTGGACAAAGTTGAGGACTATCCAAAATTTTTGCCGTGGTACAGCAAGACCGAAGTCATCGAACGCAAAGGCAATGAGCTAAAAGCGCGCCTGTTTATGGACTATATGCGCGTCAAGCAGTCGTTTGCGACACACAACCACAATATCCCAGGGCAGGAAATCCGCATGGATTTGCTCGAAGGACCATTTAAAACCCTGCGCGGCACTTGGAAATTTATCGACTTGGGCGATGATATGTGCAAAGTCGAATTCAGATTAGAATACGATTTCTCCAATGCCGTACTCTCTGCCATGATTTCCCCGGTATTCGGCCATCTCGCCGGTACATTGGTGGATGCTTTTATTAAAGAGGCCGACCGCCGCTATGCTTGAGATTGAAATTGTTTACGGACTGGCCGATAGGCAAGTGTTGAAGAACATGACCGTTGCCGAAGGGACAACCGTACGCGAAGCCGCCCTGCAAAGCGGTTTGGAGGTAGAGTTCCCAGAGTTGGATTTGCAGCAAGCGCCTTTGGGTATTTTCGGCAAGGCAGTGAAAGACGAGACAGCGTTGCGCAATGGCGATCGGATTGAGGTTTATCGTCCATTGTTGATTGATCCGAAAGAAGCGAGACGTAAACGCGCAGGGCAAGAATAAATCGAAGGCCGTCTGAAACTTTTTCAGACGGCCTGTCAAACTGAAAGAACAGTAATGAGCTTGAAAATTAAATTAATCGTCGGTTTGGGTAATCCAGGCCAAGAATACGAACAAACGCGCCACAATGTCGGCTTTTGGCTGTTGGATGAGCTGGCGTGGAAATGGAAAGTCAATTTAAAAGACGAAAAGAAATTTTACGGTGAAGTAGCGCGCGCCACTACGCCTGATGGCGATGTTTGGCTGCTCAAACCCATGACCTTTATGAACCGTTCCGGTCAGGCTGTTGCCGCTTTGGCTCAGTTTTACAAAATCAAGCCGGAGGAAATCTTGGTGGTTCATGACGAGCTGGATATTCCATGCGGTCGTATCAAATTCAAACTTGGCGGCGGCAACGGTGGACACAATGGTCTCAAAGACATTCAGGCTCGTTTAGGTACGCCTAATTTCTACCGCCTGCGCTTGGGTATTGATCATCCGGGCGACCGTAATCTGGTTGTCGGTTATGTGTTGAATAAACCGTCGGCAGAACACAGACAACAAATTGATGACTCCATCGCCAAATCTCTGCAAGGATTGCCGGCCGTGTTGAATGGCGAATGGGAAGAGGCAACACGTTTTTTACACAGTAAGTAAGCGTACCCGAATCAAACGGGCAACCTTGTACATCATGTTCAGACGGCCTGAAAACAGACGGCGCAGTCTGGCTAGCGATAAACCAATCGAAGAAACAGTAAATATGAACGAACTGACCAGCCTTATGCAGACCGAACCCCCGGGCATTGTTGGCGAAACATTAGACTTCTGCCTTTACGAATGCAGTATTGAAGATGCCCCGGATGCAGAAGAAGTGGCACAATGGCGTGATATTTTGAAGGCGCGGGGTGGGAAATTTGTCCGCTTGGCAGATATCTGCCAAACATGGCTGGATGAAGAGGCCGACAAATGAAAGCCTTACCATTAAACAAATTCACTGCCGCTGCCTTTATCTGGTTTGCCGCCGCCATTTATGCCTTACTTTTCAAAGAGGGCGGCAATAGCGCTCCACCATTTCCCCATTTTGATAAAGTTGGCCATTTCGGACTGTTTTTCGGACAGGCATGGCTGTGCGCAAAAATATTTATTCAAGACAATAGGAATATTCCCCATAAAGGCATTCTGTTTGCCGCTTTATTGTTTGCAATAGGAAGCGAGCTGGCTCAGGCATTTCTGACTACTACGCGCCAGGGTTCGATCGCGGACGGCATTGCCGATATGGCAGGTACGGCTGCGGCGCTGTGGTTTGCATCAAAAGTAAAAGCAGCAAAAAGTTAGACATATTTAAACAACTTAAAGGCCGTCTAAAATCCTGAGAAACAGGTTTCAGACGGCCTTTTGTTACTTGATGCATGAAGCAATCGTTACTTCATGCCAAGTATTTAAATATTAGAATTTTACGCGTACACCGGCAGATACTTCGTGGGAATGGAGCTTAACGTTATTGATCTTGCTCCAGTGGTTATAGCGATAGCCTGCATCCAGTGCTACATTTTGAGTTACATCGTAACTTACACCAGCCATTGCACCTACGCCAATTTTAGTATCCTTACGTTCAGCTGTTTGTTCGGCTGTTTGATATTTATGAGTAGAGTGGTTAAGACCCAGGCGAACACCTACATAAGGTTTTACAGGAGCTTGCAGGTCAAAATCATAAATAGCAGATACACCGGCACTGTGATATTTAGCCTCAGCATATACCGAAGGTACATTAATCTTTGCAGATTTATAATGCGTATAGTCGGCAGCAACACGGAAATCGCCGAAATCGTAGCCTGCAGAAATACGAGGGCTAAAGCCTTTAATTGATGCGCCACCCAGTTTTACAGTAGCATGACCAGCATCAGCCTGAACATAAAAACCTTTGGTTTCATCAGCCAATGCAAATGCAGGCAGGGAAAGAGCAATCAGTGTTACCAGAACTTTTTTCATTGTTTTGTCCTTAATGTAGGATTAGGAGTAGTGGATAATCGCCGGGATTGTTCATTCCCAACAATTATTCTGATTGTATTTTCTTGTGGAAAATTAAGCAAATCTAAAAATGTGTCAGCTGTTGTAAAATCGCACTTATAAAAAACACTGTAACAAATCGTTTAAGAACAAACAGCCTTGTTCGGTCGGGCGGAACACGGTCGGGTCTGATTCAAGCAGGTCTTTTTGTCTGGCGGTTTCGATTTGTGCCATGATTTTTGCAGTGGGTACGCCGGTACGTTCCTGCAACATTGCGGCAGGTACGCCGTCGGTCAGGCGCAGGGCGTTCATCATGAATTCGAATGGAAGGTCTTCGGCGGCAATGGTTTTTCGTTCAACTGCTTCATGCGGATTGCTCTGCATGGCGGCAAGATAGTCGTTGGGATGACGACGGCGGACGGTGCGTTCGATATGGTCAGGATAGGAGATTTTGCCGTGTGCGCCCGCACCTATACCCAAGTAATCGCCGAACTGCCAATAGTTCAAATTATGGCGGCACTGCATACCAGGTTTTGCAAAAGCCGATGTTTCGTAGTGAATAAAGCCTGCGCCTTCCAATGCACCGTGTACGGCATCTTCAATATCCAATGCTGCTTCATCTTGCGGCAATCCTTTGGGCGGCGTATGACCGAAAGGCGTGTTCGGTTCCATTGTCAGATGATATGCGCTGATATGCGATACGCCTGTTGCGATAGCGGTTTGCACATCGTTTAAGGCCGTCTGAACCGTTTGGTTTGGCAGGGCATACATCAAATCAATATTGACTTTATCAAATAATTTCAATGCAGTATCAATAGCTGTCAGGGCTTCTTTGCCATTGTGAACGCGTCCCAATCGAGCAAGCATATCGTCGTTAAAACTCTGCACGCCAATAGACAGGCGCGTAATGCCTGCGTCTTTAAATCCTTGAAACTTCTCAATTTCAAATGTGCCCGGGTTCGCTTCTAAAGTAATTTCCGCTTCAGGTTGTAAGCGTAACAGCGAACGCACGCCGCTTAACAAACGGTCAATTGATTCCGCTTGAAACAGGCTGGGTGTGCCGCCACCGAAAAATATGGTTTCCACCGGTCTGCCCCAAATATTGGGCAATTCAAGTTGCAAGTCGGTTAATAGGGCATCGATATAGGCTTCTTCCGGCAGGCCGTTTTTCAGGCTGTGTGAATTAAAGTCGCAATACGGGCATTTTTTGATGCACCATGGAATGTGGATATAGAGTGATAAAGGAGGCAGGGCGGTTAGCTGGCCGGGGCGTTGGAAAGTGATTTTGGTCATGGTATGTGTTGAGGCTTAAGGCCGTCTGAAATTTTTAGGTCGTTATTTTAACTGAAATGTAGGCTGGGAAAGTAATCAGTAGGAAATATGCGAAGTCTAAGCGCTCAAAAAAGCTTCAATTTCTTCTTCTGATAATTTGGAATTGCAGACGAATTTTATTTTGCCTTGTGAGATTTTGAGTAGAGCGGGAACAGTTTGGATGCCGTGTTGTTCACGAAAAGTTTTTAAAGCTGCTTTGTTGCTGCTGTCGGTAAAGCGGATGGTAAGCTGCTTGTTTAAGGAAACGGTAGACAGTTTTGCAACAAAACGGCGACAGTATGAACAGCTTGGTTTGCCTAAAAAGACGATAGCAGTTTCTTGACTGTCGATGAGTTGCAGAAGTTCGTCAGGTATGGTTGGGATAAAGGCAGCGACGTGTTTTGCAAAGGCTGCCAATTCTTCAGGTGAGGGTTTGGGCATGGGAATGAATGTGAGGTAGGCCGTCTGAAGGTTTCAGACGGCCTGTTGTTAAAGTCTTTTGCGTATCCAAGACGAGAGTTTTGGTGCGCCGAATAGCAGGAAAATGCCGATAAAAAGCTGCGCGATGTTGGCAAGTATACCGGCTTGGTTTTGTGCGCCGAGGTCCGCCCAAACGGATGTATGTGTGTCGATAGCAATAGACTGTACAAAAAGATAGAGAGAGAACTGGTAAATTAGGTCGGGGATAGCTTGGAAAAACAGTATATATGCCTATTAATACAATACCGGTCGTCAGCCATGGTGCAGGGTGTTTTGGGGCTTCCTGTACGGTTTGCAGATGTTCGGGCAACAGGCGGTTGGCAATGGTGGCAGGGAAACACCATAGCAGCAGCCATGCAATTAAATACAAGCCGTAGAGCATCAGTACGGATGAGATTTGTTTACTGTCATACATGCTTTCTGTCTGTACGAATATGGTCGCGATGCTGCCAAGCGTTTGTACGATACCGATTAAAACGACCAAGCGGATGGCGACAATCAAGATTTGCTTAGGGGACATGGATTTCTTTTATTATTTATTGGATTTGGAACATCTAAAAAAACGTTTCAGGTTTTCAGACGGCCTGTTATCGATTTATAAGGATTCAATTTTTCTTAACAATTCACGCAATGCTTGGGCGCGGTGGCTTTCGGCATTTTTGATTTCAGGGTCAAGCTCGGCGGCGGTGCAGCCGTGTTCGGCAAGATAGAAATGCGGGTCGTAGCCGAAGCCGTTTGTACCGGCTGCCTCGGTCTGCCATTGTCCGCGCCAGATGCCTTCTGCGATGATGGGTTGCGGGTCGTTTTCGTGGCGGACGAGTACGAGTACGCAGACGTAGTAGCAGCTTTTGTCGTCTTTATCGGCAAGATCGGCAGAGAGTTTGGCGTTGTTTGCGGCATCGGATTTGGGGTTTTCGCCTGCATAACGTGCGGAGAAAATACCGGGTGCGCCGTTTAAGGCGTTGGTGCAGATGCCGGAGTCGTCGGCAAGTGCCGGTAAGCCGCTGTATTGGGCGGCATGACGTGCTTTAGCCAGGGCATTTTCAATAAAGGTATGGTACGGCTCGGGACATTCGGGCGTATTGAACTGCGATTGCGGCAGGACTTCGATGTTTAAGTCGGCAAAGAGGCGGGAAAATTCTTTGAGTTTGCCTGCGTTGCCACTGGCAAGGACGATTTTTTCAAACATGGTTTTTCCTTAATGGTTTTCGGTTTGCTGCATACGAGCCATTTGTGCGCGTGCTTTGTGGCGGATGTAAAGGGCAAGGCTGCCGATTTGGGCAAAAACGGCTGCAAAGGCAAACAGAAAGGCGGCAACGGCAAATTGTTTGCTGTGAATGCTCAGAAGATAAGCGCCCAACAGAATCAGTACGATAAACATCAGGGTAAACAGGGCGGTCAGGAGCAGATAGGCTTTTTGTCGGGTCATGGCAGCTTGGGGGAGGGGGAAAATGTTCTGATTATAACGTCAGATTGGGAATTTGAAACCATGCCGGATTCGTTAAAAAGGCCGTCTGAATATTTCAGACGGCCTTAAGTCGAATAACGGATTAACGCAATTCTGTGTGCAGGCGGCTCAGCAATGTGGAGGCATCGCTGCCTTTGTATGGGCTGCCGTCTTTATTCAACAGATGGAGGCGTGCGCCATTGTTGATAGGCTCAACATAGACGATGATTTCAGGATATGTTTTTGGCGCTTCTGCTTTGCCTTTGCCAAATACGCGTTTGAACAGGCCCGGTTTTTTATTGGCAACTGCTTCACCTTCGGTTGGCGCTTGTTGAACCAAGAAGGCGCGGCGTTCGGCATTTTGACCGATAACAGTCAGGCCGATGCGGTCAAGCGCAAGGGCGGTACGGCGCCAGTTGCGGCCGTAATCGCCTGCCAGCAACAGAGTGCCGTTGTCCACACGGGCCAATTCAGAAGCATTGCTGCGGGCGGCAACGCTTTGGGTCAGAGCCTGTTCGGCTTGCTGACCGTCAACGCCTAAGTATTGCATAAAGCGGGCGAGGAATGCGGCTTCGAGGTTAGGGTCGTTTTCACCCGGCTGCCACATCGTAGTGTCTTTTTTACGGTCGGCATAAACTTCTTTCATGCCTTTGTGGGCGAAGAAGATGTCGGTCGAACCGTTTTTACCTTGTTCGATGCGGATGATGAACTTGTCGCGTTCGCTGGTAGAGTAGATGCCGCCCAAGCCGACTTTATCCAACAGGCGGCGCAGGCTGTCTTGAGGGATCTTGGCTCGGTTTTCAGCCCACTCGGTTTCCATTTGGCCGATGGCCGGTTCTTCAGATTTGATGTCGAAACCGTTTTCTTGCCAGAACACTTTCAGCAACGGCCAAATTTCGCGAGGCGATTTGCCATCGACAACCAACCAGCGCTGGTTGCCGTCACGCTCAAGGCGTACGCCTTTAACGGATTTCAAAACTTCTGCATTGGCAGGTTGTTGTACGGCTTGAGTGCGGCGTTTGTTGAAGTCGCTGGCACGGACGGCGCCGCTGCCTGCCGGTAATTGATAGAGGTTGCCTTGGTCTGGGTTGTTCAAATCAGGTGGTACTTCCAGTTTGACCAAGCGGTGTGATTGACTTTGATAGTCGAGTTTGGGTTGTTCTTTTTTGCTGCCGGAACAGGCAGTCATGCTAATCAGGGCGAGGGCTACTACGATGGGTTTGATATAGGTCATCTTGTTTTCCTGTGGATGAAGTTCTTAACAGGGAGGCCGTCTGAAAAGGGTGTTTGGGATTCAGACGGCCTTATTTCCGGATCAGATTTGTCCTGATTTTTCCAGAGCGGCTCGGACTTTGGCTTGACCGGCTTCGGTCAGTGCTACCAAAGGCAGACGAACATGGGGTTCGCATTTGCCCAATAAGCTCAGGCCCCATTTGGGCGCGGCCGGGCTGGGCTCGCAGAACATGGTGTTATAAATTGGGATAAGTTGCTCGTTTAGACGACGGGCGGTCGCAATATCGCCCTCAAGGGCGGCTCGGCACATGTCGGCAAAGAGTTTCGGTGCAACGTTGGCTGCGACGGTTACCACGCCGTGGCCGCCACACAGCATGAAAGGCAGGCCGGTAGGATCGTCACCGGAGAATACGGCAAAACCTTCAGGAACGCTGTTGATCAATTCGATGTTGTTGCCGATATTGCCGCTGGCTTCTTTCACGCCGACGATATTCGGAATCTCGGCCAAACGCAAAATAGTGTCGTTGCTCATGCTGACGACGGTACGGCCGGGAACATTATAAATAACCATCGGAATCGAAGTGGCTTCGGCGATGGCTTTGAAATGTTGGTAAATGCCTTCTTGCGAAGGTTTGTTGTAGTAGGGAACAACAGATAAGGTGTAGTCCGCACCGGCTTGCTCGGCGGCTTTGGAAAGGGCGATGGCTTCGACAGTATTGTTGGCGCCTGTGCCGGCGATAACGGGAACTCGCTTGTTGACGTGTTTGACAGTGGCTTCAATAACGGCCAAATGTTCTTCGACAGGCAGGGTGGCTGACTCGCCGGTGGTGCCGACTGCAACGATACCGTCGGTGCCGTTTTCAATGTGCCAGTCAATTAAGTCATGAAGTTGTTCGTAGTTGATGCTGCCGTCTTGATTCATCGGAGTAATCAGGGCAACCAGACTGCCTTTTAACATACGGAAACCTTTAATTTTATGGTGTGGGTGAATTATGCAGTGGATTGTAGCTTACTTTGTTGTTTGTGTGAAACATATCCGCTATGAGGCTTTGCAGTTTGATGGTGACTTGTCATTATCTTAATGAATAATACATTTTTAAATCATTGGTTTGTTTGTTTTGAGATGGAAAAATGATGTCAAGAATTAAAATGTGTTAAGGCGGTTTGAGGCCGTCTGAAAACGGCTGGGCGGAACTTTCAGACGGCCTGATGGTTTTGAATTTGCTGATACATTTCAAATTGGTTAAAATACGCATCTTAATATTTTTTAACGATTCTTGAGAGAAGGTTCAACATGGCCGGAATGACTGAAAAACAAGCGGAACCGCTTGATTTGGTTTATGGTTTGGAAGATAAGCCGCCGTTTGGGAATGCGTTGTTGAGTGCGGTTACGCACCTTCTAGCGATTTTTGTTCCGATGATTACTCCGGCACTGATTGTCGGTGGGGCATTGGAGCTGCCGGTTGAAATGACGGCTTATTTGGTGTCGATGGCGATGGTGGCTTCCGGTGTCGGTACTTATTTGCAGGTCAACCGTTTTGGGCCGGTCGGTTCGGGTATGTTGTCGATTCAGTCGGTCAACTTCTCTTTTGTTACCGTGATGATTGCGCTCGGTACCGGTATGAAAGAGGGTGGCTTGACTGAAGATGTGATGATTTCAACGCTCTTGGGCGTGTCCTTTGTCGGCGCGTTTTTGGTGTGCTTCTCCGCTTGGCTTTTGCCTTATCTGAAAAAAGTGATTACGCCAACTGTAAGCGGCGTGGTCGTCATGTTGATCGGTTTGAGCTTGGTACATGTCGGCATTACCGATTTCGGCGGCGGCTTCGGTGCGAAAGCAGACGGCACGTTCGGCTCGATGGAAAACTTAGGTCTGGCATCGATGGTGTTGCTGATTGTATTGGTTTTCAACTGCTTGAAAAATCCATTGCTGCGTATGAGCGGCATCGCGGTGGGTTTGATTGTCGGTTATATTGTTGCGCTGTTTTTGGGCAAAGTAGATTTTTCTGCCCTGCAAAACTTGCCGCTGATTACCCTGCCTGTTCCGTTTAAATATGGTTTTGCATTTGATTGGCACGCGTTTATCGTTGCCGGTGCGATTTTCCTGTTGAGCGTATTTGAAGCAGTAGGTGATTTGACGGCGACTGCGATGGTTTCCGAGCAGCCGATTGAGGGTGAGGAATACACCAAACGTCTGCGCGGTGGTGTATTGGCAGATGGTTTAGTGTCTGTGATTGCGACTGCGTTGGGCTCTTTGCCTTTGACCACTTTTGCGCAAAACAACGGCGTGATTCAAATGACCGGCGTGGCTTCGCGCCATGTGGGCAAATATATTGCAGCGATTTTGGTATTGTTGGGTTTGTTCCCTGTTATCGGCCGCGCGTTTACCACGATTCCGAGTCCGGTTTTGGGTGGTGCGATGGTATTGATGTTTGGCCTGATTGCGATTGCAGGCGTGCGAATTTTGGTCAGCCACGGTATTCGCCGTCGTGAAGCAGTTATCGCGGCGACTTCTGTCGGTTTGGGTTTGGGTGTGGCGTTTGAGCCGGAAGTGTTCAAAAACCTGCCGGTATTGTTCCAAAACTCAATTTCTGCCGGCGGTATTATGGCGGTATTGTTGAACTTGGTTTTGCCGGAAGACAAAACCGATAAAGCGGTTAAGGTTGAAACCGACAGTTTGGATCACTAAGCAAGCTTTATTCAAAGGCCGTCTGAAGTTTCAGACGGCCTTTTGGTTTTCGGCTATAATATTGTTTTTATTTGTTATCCGAGTGGTTCGGATAGCTCTACCCGGAAAGGTTTTATATGACGGTTTATTCACTTTTTATCACTTGTCCTCGCGGTTTGGAAGCGCCTTTGACGCAGGAACTCGAAAACATGGCATGTCAGGATATCCGCGCTGTTGACGGCGGTGTGGCATGTAAAGGCACAATGGAACAGGTGTATCGTATCAACCTGCATTCGCGCGTTGCCAGCCGTGTTTTGCTGCGTTTGACCAAAGGCGGTTATCGCAACGAACACGATATCTACAAACTCGCACGAAATCTGCATTGGACAGGTTGGTTTAAGCTGGAGCAGACCTTTAAAGTCAAAGTCGAAGGCAAGCGCGCCAATGTGAAAAGCTTGGATTTTGTCGGTTTGAAAATCAAAGATGCCGTCTGCGATGCCTTCCGCGATATTTATGATGCGCGTCCGAGCGTGGGCAAAATCAACCCCGATATCCGCATTCATGCCTTTATCGATGAGCGCAATGTGGAAATCTTTATCGATACTTCCGGCGAAGCACTCTTCAAACGCGGCTATCGTCAGGATACCGGCGAAGCGCCATTGAGAGAGAATTTGGCAGCAGGTTTGCTGCTTTTGGCAGGCTATGACGGTACGCAACCTTTCCAAGACCCGTTTTGCGGCAGCGGTACGATTGCCATTGAGGCTGCATGGATTGCAGCACACCGTGCGCCGGGCTTGATGCGCCGTTTCGGTTTTGAAAAACTGCAAAACTTCGACAAAGAAAAATGGCAAGCCTTGCGCCGTGAAGCTGAAAAACAAATCAAACCGGCCGCCGCGCCCATTTCCGGCAGCGACAACGACCGTTATATGATCCGTGCCGCATTGGCCAATGCCCAAGTCGCCGAAGTGGATAATTTCATCCGCTTTGACGTGCAAGATGCGCAAGCCGCGCGGCCAAACGGCGAACACGGCATTATGATTTCCAATCCGCCTTATGGAGTGCGCCTTGCCGAAATTCAGGCTTTACAGGCGCTTTATCCGCAACTGGGCACATGGTTGAAACAGCATTACGCAGGCTGGCTTGCCGGAATGTTGACCGGCGATCGCGATATGCCGAAATTTATGCGCCTTTCTCCGAAGCGTAAAATTCCGCTGTTTAATGGTAACTTGGATTGCCGATTGTTTTTGATGGATATGGTTAAAGGCTCGAATCGGGGCTAAAACCTGAAATTGAGGCCGTCTGAAAGATGATTTCAGACGGCCTTTTTTGATTTGTTAAAACTGTCTTTGTTATAACGGAGTTTGCTTTTCTTTTTTTAATTACAGGCTGTCTGAATCGTGTTCAGACGGCCTTTTTATTGGCTTAAAACTACTATTTTATAGTAATAGACAATCAGATAAATAATAAAAATCTATTGTATGGGTAAAATACATTGTTAAATAAAAATACCATATCTAGTAGTCTTGTGTTTTAATTCGCACCATATCTTGTGTTTTATGGTGCTGCAATGAGTAGCTTGAAATTTACAGTTGAGCAAATTGTCTGGCAGGAAGTGCCGGGCGAAGTGTCGCTGGCGTTTCTGTTTTCCGGTTGTCCTCTGCGTTGTAAAGGCTGTCATAGTGCCGATACATGGAAAGAGGGTATTGGTACGGAATTGACCGAGGATTATTTAAAAGGCCGTCTGAAACGCTATCGCGGATTAATCAGCTGCGTGTTGTTTATGGGCGGAGAATGGCAGCCGGAAGTCTTGCAGAAAATGCTGGCTATTGTTGCCGAGGAAGGTTTGAAAGCCTGTTTGTACACAGGCCTGGAGCGTGAGGAGCTGGAAGCGGTTTCAGACGGCATCCTGCCTTATCTGACGTATCTGAAAACCGGCCGCTGGCAGATGGAGCTGGGCGGCTTGGACAGCCCGACCACCAATCAGAAGTTTATTGATTTGCGTACGGGCGAAGTGTTGAACCGCTTGTTTATCAAAGACAAACCTGCGCCTAAAGTTTTTCCAGTGGCTTCAATTTAGCTCAATGCTGTATTGCACTGATTTAAATTGAATTTATTGTATTCGCTGACAGCGATGTTTCAGACGGCCTGACCGTCATTGCTTGATAAATCAACCAAACCATACAGGAGAATTAACATGATTCGGCTGCATCCCGAACAGTTAAACGGAAAACTACAATTCATGCGCGACTACATCAGCGCGCAAAACGCGGCGGACGGCTCGAAAATGGACGCCAATGCCAACGTTACCCAGAAAAACATCGCCACGATGGAAGCGGAAATCATGAAAGACTTTTTCGTACAGATTAACCGCGCCCAAGTATCGCGCAAAATCGCCGAAATTTTCGATCAATCCGTCGCTGACGAATACATCCGCCAGATTGAGGCGCACGAGATTTATGTGCATGACGAAACCAGCCTCAAGCCTTATTGTGTGTCGGTTACGCTGTATCCCTTCCTGCTCGACGGCTTAAGCAAACTCGGCGGAGAATCTAAGGCGCCACAACATTTGGCTTCGTTTTGCGGCTCGTTTATCAACCTGGTGTTTGCCATCAGCGCGCAGTTTGCCGGCGCGGTGGCGACGGTGGAATTTCTGACCTATTTCGACTACTTTGCCCGCAAAGACTACGGTGATGATTATTTGGAAACCCACGGCAAAGAAATCGCCAACCATATGCAGCAGGTGGTGTACAGCATCAACCAGCCCGCCGCCGCGCGTGGCTATCAGAGCGTATTCTGGAATATTTCCGTTTACGATCAATACTATTTCGACGCGATGTTTGGCGATTTCGTCTTCCCCGATTTCAGCAAACCAGTGTGGCCAAGTGTGGCGAAGCTGCAAAACTTCTTCCTCAAATGGTTTAATCAGGAACGCAGCAAAGCCATTTTGACATTCCCCGTCGTAACCGCTGCGATGCTGACTGATGGCGGCAAATGCAAAGACACCGTGTTTGCCGACGAAATGGCGAAAGAATTGGCGGAAGGCAATTCCTTCTTCGTTTATCTTTCCGATAATCCCGACTCCTTGGCTTCCTGCTGCCGCCTGCGCAACGCCATTGAAGACCGTACTTTCAGCTACACCCTCGGCGCGGGCGGCGTAGCGACCGGTTCCATCAACGTCATCACCATCAACATGAACAGGCTGGAACAAGACGGACGCGACCTTGCTGCCGAAGTCGCCAAAATCCACAAATACCAATACGCCTACCGCAAACTGATGGAAGAATACCAAGCCGCTGGAATGCTACCCGTTTACGATGCAGGCTTCATCACGTTGGACAAACAGTTCCTCACCATCGGCATCAACGGCATGGCGGAAGCCGCCGAATCACAAGGCATCAAAGTTGGCTACAACGACGATTATATCAACTTCGTCCAAGGTCGTCTGAAAACCATATTCGAAGCCAACCAAGCCGCCAGCAAACACTACGGCGTGAAGTTCAACACTGAGTTTGTCCCCGCCGAAAACCTCGGCGTAAAAAACGCCAAATGGGACAAAGCCGACGGCTACAAAGTCAGCCGCGAATGCTACAACTCCTATTTCTACGTCGTCGAAGACGAAGAAATCAACGCGCTCGACAAATTCCTGCTGCACGGTAAAGAACTGGTGGATTGGCTTGACGGTGGATCTGCGCTGCACCTGAACCTTGACGAAGCCTTGCCCGAATCCGGCTACCGCTCGCTGCTGGACATCGCCGCGCAAACCGGCTGCAACTACTTCTGCGTGAACGTACGTATCACCATCTGCAACGAATGCGGTCACATCGACAAACGCACCCTGCATGCCTGTTCCGCCTGCAGTTCGCACGACATTGACTACGGCACCCGCGTCATCGGCTATTTGAAGCGCGTATCCGCATTCAGTAGCGGACGGCGCAAAGAACACGCACTCAGACATTATCACCGTAAAGCGGCGTAATCATTGAAAAAAGGATTACTTAAAAAAGCAAGGGCCGTCTGAAATTTCAGACGGCCTTTAGTATGTTTAGATAGACTGACTCTTTCAACTTCATGATTTTAATTAAATTAAATAACAATGCTTGATACTTTAATATTTTGAAGTTCTGTCTGATTCACAGGTAGAGTGTGTGGCGCAGCCACGCACGCGGTCGGTAGTGTTTTATAGCGCATTCATTCCCCAAAACTCATTACCGCTGTTTCTTTTGTGCCACCCCAATCTAACAGCAGCCATCCGTCCCGCACATAACGGTGAAACGACGAAAACGCCCAATCGCGGACATTGTCACATAATCCATGTTTGACGGGATTGAAATGGATGTAGTCTGCACAACGTTGCAAGTCCGTTTCGTCGCGCACGGTGTGTTCATAAAAACGCTGTTGCCAAATACCGCGTTCGTTCCGCCGCTGTTTGCTGGCAGACAGGTTTTCGGCACGAGGGAAATGGGCGGAGAATTTGGTTTTAATCAGCCGCCAGCGCAGGGAATAATCCGTATCGTCGGGCGGCAGCGTCCAAATGGCGTGGATATGGTTCGGCAGTACGCATACGGCGACGGTTTCAAAGGGATATTGTTTTTGCACATCCATATAGGCCGCACGCAATAAGTCGATATGTTCGACAAGCAGGCGCGATTTCGGGTCGGCGAGTTTGACGGTGAAAAAGAATGTGCCGCCGGCAATGAAGTTTCTGCGATAACGCGCCATAGGATTTTTGCTTGTGGTTTGGGTGTTGGAGAAGGAATGATTTGTTTTTTGAGGTTTTAACTTCGTTCAATTTGACACTTTCAGACGACCTTTGAGGCCGTCTGAAAGCGCTAGCTTCAACGAAGTTAAAAGTTGAAACGGCAAACCGTCAATCAAGCAACCGCGTGCGTGCGTACCGCACACACCCTACGCGTTGGTTTTTAAGTTCCGAGTAATTCATAGGTAGGGTGTGTGGCGTAGCCACGCACGCGGTCAGTTGGGTATGCAGGCTACGGCTTGCTTTTTTCAAACAACTTCCGTATCTGGGACATCATATATTGTTTCAGTAATTTCACTTAATAATCTATGATCTAATAATATTTGTATTATTGTTTTAACAGTTTCGCTGCATATTATAAGTTTGCCACCATCATCAAAATTTAGACCAAAATCTCTATTTGAACTAATTTCTTGTACTTTTTCTAAGAAATTAGGTTTTGAATATAATGCCTTATCTTGTATAACTGTCATCCTGCGTAATTGTATCGAATTACTACCAACATAATTTTTTAAAGGTTCAATATCAACAAAAATATCTATGAATGATGGATCTATTAATAAGCTATCAAAATTCCTTTGGTAGCTTTTTTTATCTGAAGTTGTACTTTCATATGCACGCTTCGATTTTATAAAAATGACCTCATTAATGCAGTAAAAATCAAAATAGTCATCAAAAGAGAAGGTTTCTTCAGGTGTTGCGGATAATTCTCCATTTTGGAAAATAGCATTAATAAAAGAATTACGAATTTTAGGTTTCCATGTTGGAGCAGTTTTTCTAATTGCATAAACCACTTGGCTATCAAATTGAAATTTAACTAAATAACCAATAGCTCCTTTCAGATGCTTTAGTTTAGCATCAATATTCTCAGTCGCGGGCTGGTTAACTACATTTAATAATGCAGTCAAGCCTTCACTTTCTGATAAAGAGTGAGTTAGACAACTATTTTCATTATTTTGAGATAATGGTTGATAAGAAAGATGTTCTGTTGTCAATGTTACATCTTTACTTGCTGCATCTCGAAAAAGCTGTTCTATGGCAGGATCAGTTTTCACATGCCATCCACGGAATTTAGCAGATGATTGACTCTTCTTAAATACCCATAATTGAACATTAGATTCTTGATAGTTAAATGATTTCCATAGGTCAAACTCAGTCATTCTCATTGTCTCCTTTTATTACATAAATACTTTGAATTTTCTCACAAGAATAAATTTTATTGGAAGTTAATTTAATTTTGCTTAATATTTTAGTAGAGATATTATGTTTATCTATGCAGATATTAGCATCATATAAATTCCATCCAAAAATTAATAGTATTGGATTCATAATAATTTGCTGAGACTTATAAGTAAGTAAAAACAACCATGCAAGAAAAATAATCAAACCAACTATTTTCCCAATTGACTCATAATCAACTCCCATAAAAGAAACTATATATGGAAAACTATAATTAATCAGCTCTGTTGGAATTGGTTTGGCTTCTCTAATTTTAATTTGATATACATACTTGACTTTTTTAAATATAGAAAAAGTCAATATAAGGCATCCCCCTGTAATCATGAATATTAGCAGAGAAGTCCAAGGATTGTGAAATTCAGGTAAATGACATTTATCTAAATTAATGCATATATTCGAGTCCCAAGAAGATATTTTAATGTCTTGAATTGCTAAAATAATTGCTAAAGGAAAATAGGAACCTAGAAAAACTAGTAATGCCGGTATTAGTTTAAACTGCATTATCTTCTCCTTTATTTCTTATTAACTATAGAGATACCCAATGACGAATTGAATGTGATTTTTTGATATTCTATGTTTTAACTATAAGCTATTTTTCAAATACTTCCCAGTATAACTTCCCTTAACCTTAGCAACAATCTCAGGGCTGCCTTCCGCAATAATCCTCCCCCCGCCATCGCCGCCTTCAGGCCCTAAATCCACAATCCAATCCGCGGTTTTAATCACGTCCAAATTGTGCTCGATAATCACAATCGAGTTGCCTTTGCCTTTCAGACGACCTATGACTTCCAGCAGCAGGGCGATGTCGGCGAAGTGCAGGCCGGTGGTGGGTTCGTCGAGGATATAGAGCGTTCTGCCGGTGTCGCGTTTGGAGAGTTCCAAGGCGAGTTTGACGCGCTGGGCTTCGCCACCGGAGAGGGTGGTGGCGGACTGGCCGAGGCGGATGTAGCCGAGGCCTACGTCCATCAGGGTTTGCAGTTTGCGCGATACGGTGGGGACGGCGTCGAAAAATTCGCGGGCTTCTTCTACGGTCATGTCGAGGACTTGGCTGATGTTTTTGCCTTTGTATTGGATTTCTAGAGTTTCGCGGTTGTAGCGTTTGCCGTGGCAGACTTCGCAAGGGACGTACACGTCGGGCAGGAAGTGCATTTCGACTTTAATCACGCCGTCGCCTTGGCAGGCTTCGCAGCGGCCGCCTTTGACGTTGAAGGAGAATCTGCCGACGTTGTAGCCGCGTTCGCGCGAGAGGGGTACGCCGGCGAAGAGTTCGCGAATGGGGGTGAACAGGCCGGTGTAGGTGGCAGGGTTGGAGCGTGGGGTGCGGCCGATGGGGGATTGGTCGACGTTGATGACTTTGTCGAGGTGTTCGAGGCCCTGAATATCGTCGTATGGGGCGGGTTCTTCTTGGGCGCGGTTGAGTTCGCGGGCGGTGATTTTGGCGAGGGTGTCGTTAATCAGGGTGGATTTGCCGCTGCCGGATACGCCGGTGATGCAGGTAATCAGACCGAGCGGCAGCTCAAGGGTGACGTTTTTGAGGTTGTTGCCGCGCGCGCCTTTGAGGACGAGCATTCGGTCGGGATTGACGGGCGTGCGTTCAGACGGCACGGCAATGGATTTTTTGCCGCTGAGGTATTGTCCGGTAACGGAATTTTCGCATTTGGCGACGTTTTCGGGCGTGTCGGCAATCAGTATGTTGCCGCCGTGTTCGCCTGCACCGGGGCCCATATCGACGACGAAATCAGCTTCGCGGATGGCGTCTTCGTCGTGTTCGACCACAATCACGCTGTTGCCCAAATCGCGCAGGCGTTTGAGGGTGGCGAGCAGGCGGTCGTTGTCGCGCTGGTGCAGGCCGATGGAGGGTTCGTCCAAAACGTACATCACGCCGGTCAGGCCGCTGCCGATTTGGCTGGCGAGGCGGATGCGCTGGGCTTCGCCGCCGGAAAGGGTTTCGGCAGAGCGGGAGAGATTCAGGTAATCCAGCCCGACGTTAATCAGGAAGCCGAGCCGCTCGGTGATTTCTTTAAGGATTTTTTCGGCGATTTGTTTTTTGTTGCCGTCCAAATCCAGCGTTTCAAAGAATTGGTGGGTTTTGGTCAGCGGCCAGGCAGAGACTTCGTGCAACGGTTCACCGCTGACGTAAACGTAGCGCGCTTCTTTGCGCAAACGTGCGCCGCCGCAGCTTGGGCAGGCGCGGTGGTTTTGGTATTCACGCAGTTTTTCGCGCACGGTTTCGCTGTCGGTTTCGCGGTAGCGGCGTTCGAGATTGGGGATGATGCCCTCGAAGGCGTGGCTGCGGTTGAAGGTGGTGCCGCGTTCGGACAGGTAGGTGAAGTCGATGACTTCTTTGCCCGAGCCGTGCAAGACAACTTTTCTAACTTTTTCAGGCAGTGTTTCCCATGCTGCATCCGCATCAAACTCATAATGGCGTGCTAACGATTGAATCATTTGGAAATAGAATTGGTTGCGCTTATCCCAGCCGTCAATCGCGCCTGCGGCTAAGGATAATTCGGGATGGGCAACCACTTTTTCGGGATCGAAAAAGTTGGTATTACCCAAGCCGTCGCAAGTCGGGCAGGAACCCATAGGGTTGTTGAAGGAAAACAGGCGCGGCTCTAATTCGGGCAGGCTGTATGAACATACGGGGCAGGCGAAACGCGCGGAGAACCAATGCTCTTCGCCGCTGTCCATTTCCATTGCCAGCGCGCGCTCGTTGCCGTGGCGAAGCGCGGTTTCAAAACTTTCTGCCAGTCGTTGTTTGATGTCGGCTTTTACTTTCACGCGGTCGATGACGACGTCGATATTGTGCTTGATGTTTTTTTCCAGCTTCGGTACTTCGTCAAGCTGATAGACTTCGCCGTCTACGCGCACCCGCGCAAAGCCCTGCGCCTGCAAGTCGGCAAAGAAATCGACAAACTCGCCCTTACGCTCGCGCACTGCCGGCGCCAGAATCATCACACGCGTGTCTTCCGGCAGCTTCAAGACGGCATCGACCATCTGAGATACGGTTTGGCTTGACAGCGGCAGCTTGTGTTCGGGGCAGTAGGGTGTGCCGACGCGTGCGTACAAAAGGCGCAAATAGTCGTGAATTTCCGTAACCGTGCCGACGGTGGAGCGCGGATTGTGGCTGGTGGATTTCTGCTCGATAGAAATCGCAGGCGACAGGCCTTCAATCAAATCAACATCAGGTTTGTCCATCATCTGCAAAAACTGACGGGCATAGGCGGAAAGGCTTTCAACATAACGGCGTTGGCCTTCGGCATATAAAGTATCAAACGCCAGCGACGATTTGCCGCTGCCTGACAATCCTGTTACCACCACGAGTTTGTGGCGCGGAATGTCTAAATCGACATTTTTCAAATTATGCGTGCGCGCACCGCGGATGCGGATGGTGTCATTATCGTGTGAATGTTTGGGATGATGGTTGCACATATTGTCAGGCCGTCTGAAAAATAAAATAAATGGCTATTGTAGCACTTTTCAAATGACAGACTGGATAGATAAAGCATTTGATATAAAAGAAACAAAGAGGCCGTCTGAAAATATGTTTTCAGACGGCCTTTGATACAGATGGATCAGCTTATCAGTCAATTTTGCGGAGAATTTCGCGCAGGGCTCTTTGCCAGTCGGACGGTTTGATACCAAACTCGGTCTCTAGGCGTGAGCAATCCATAATGCTGTATGCCGGACGCGGAGCGGGCAGGGGGTATTGTTCGGTGGTAATCGCGTTCAGTTCCGGAATGCGGAAGCTGTCGTCTAATTGGTGGGCCGTCTGAAAGATGGCTTTGGTAAATTCGTACCATGTTGCCGATTTGTTGCCACAGTAATGGAAGATGCCGCGTGGGGAAGTGGGCTGTTGCAGTAAACTGATGATGGCGTGAGCCAAGTCGCCTGCATAAGTCGGGCAGCCGGTTTGGTCGTGAACAATGGAGAGGGAATCACGTTCTTTGGCAAGGCGCAGCATGGTTTTGACGAAATTGCTGCCGTATTCGCTAAACAGCCATGAAGTACGGACGATTGTACTTTCTGGATGCGCGGCTAAAGCCAAAAGTTCGCCTGCTACTTTGGATTGACCGTAAGTGCTGCGCGGATTGGTATAGTCGGTTTCGCGGTAAGGGCGTTTGCCTTCGCCGTCGAATACATAATCAGTGGAAATATGGATAAAGCGGGCGTGTGCGGCGCGGGCAGCTGCGGCCAGGTTGTGAACTGCGGTTGCGTTGACGGCAAAAGCGGCTTCAGCGTTTTCTTCTGCTTTATCGACGGCAGTGTAAGCTGCGGCATTAACGATGGCATCTGGTTGGAAATTTTTGATCATGTGATGCACGGCTTCGGTGTCGGTAATGTCCAGCGAAGTTGAATCGGTAGCAATCAGTTCCCAATCTTCGGGCAGGCGGTCGCGCAGACAACGGGCAAGCTGACCTTTGGCTCCGGTCAATAAAGTACGCATGGTTGAGTATCTCCTCTGATAGCTGTTGAATAGGTATTCGTGTCATTATAGTGTAAATAAGATAAATTCACATTATTAGCGTAGAACAAAATCCGGATGCGGCTGTATTTGGGTAAATTGTCGATATTATCTATTCATAATAATAACTACTTATTAGTATTATGTTTGTTTACTATAACTAAAGTTAAAATTTAGCTTTTAATAAGATAGATAAAGGATCTATGCTTTTTGAGAGATTGTGAATCAATGTTAATGTTTTTATTGTTTCTAGGATAATGGGATTTAAAAAAAGGCGAAACTCCGTCCTTTTATCGGCAAATTCTACCGTTTGATATTTTTGAGTAAATATTTTGAAAAATATTACTAAAATAATAATTGAGCAAGGGCGGAATTTGCTCGTTCCGTCAGCTCAATATCTTTATTAACTATTTTGGGAGTAATTATTATGGCATACTGTTACGGGGGGTATTATGCTAGACCCCTGGTTAGTTCTTACTGCGCTCCTGCGCCTAAGGCTTCCTTCTCATCTTACTACTGCGCTCCTGCAGCAAAATCTTCTGTTTCTATCGGCAGCATCGCTAGCATTGCCAGCGTCGGCGTGTCAGTAGTTAATGCGGTAACTGGTTTGGTTTCTGCTATTGCGGCTTTCTGCCCACCAGCAAAAACCACCGTTTACAAATGTGTTCCGGTTTGCCCACCTTACAACTGTGATCCAATCAAACCGACACCACCAAAACCACAACCAAAACCACGACCTCAGCCTAAACCTCAACCAAAACCTGAGCCTAAACCTGAGCCACAACCAGAACCGCAACCAGAACCAAAACCTCAACCAAAACCTGAGCCTAAGCCAGAACCAAAACCTGAGCCTAAACCAGAACCTAAGCCAGAGCCAAAACCTGAGCCTAAACCAGAACCGAAACCTGAGCCAGACTGCAAAGACTGTGTTGACGACCATAACCAAAACAACTCATACGGTCAGGAAGACAAAAACCCAGGTAATGTCATTCGAGCTGAAGACTGCAAAGACGGTAACGTTATCCGCGGTACTGATGCTAAAGATACCATTTATGGTACTGCTTGCGAAGATATCATCTACGGTGGCAACGGCACAGACGTAATCTACGCCGGTGCTGGTAACGACACCATTTACGGTGATGCTGACGGTGACTCTCTGTACGGTGAAGAGGGTAAAGACTACCTGCAAGGTGGTGCTGGCAATGACTACCTGAACGGTGGTTCCGGTGCTGACATCATGCGCGGTGGCGACGGTAACGACGTTTACTTCGTTGACAATGCCAACGACCAAGTTATCGAGTACGGCAATGCACAAGCCGGTATCGATACTGTTCGTACCGTTATTGACTACACCTTGACCGATCACGTTGAAAACCTGTTCTTGCAAGGTATGCAAAACCTGAACGGTACCGGTAACTCTTTGAACAACAACATCGAAGGTAACGGCGGCAACAACCATCTGTACGGTTTGGCCGGTGACGACTGCCTGGTTGGCAAAGATGGTAACGACTACCTCGACGGTGGTGTCGGCAACGACATCCTGATCGGCGGTACCGGTAACGACACTTACTTCTTCGACAAAGGTTATGGTCACGACACTATCCGTGAGGAAAGCGGTAATGACACCCTGTTGTTCGGTAAAGGCGTTGCAGCTTCCGACGTATTGCTGAGCAAATCAGGTGCCAACCTGACTGTTTCTGTCGGTACTAACGACAGCATCACCATCGACGACTGGTTTACCGGTAACAATCACAAAGTTGAAAACTTCAAGTTTGCTGACGGTAGCACTTACCAAGTAACCGGCCACGGTGACTACTACTCTCTGTCTGCTGTGAACCACATCCAAGATCAGACTCAAGTTTCTGTAATCTGATAGGATGGTGATTTTCAGGGTTCTTCCCTGAAATCAATGGATAAGGCCGTCTGAAACCAAACTATAAGGTTTCAGACGGCCTTTATTTTGTAAACAATCTGACGAAAAATTCCAAATTGGGCTAAAATACCGCATTCTTCTGTCTACCAAAGAGATACCCAAAATGTCTGAAATCAGCTTGAAAAAAATCTACTCCGGCAAAGTACGCGATTTGTACGAAATTGACGATAAACGTATGTTGATGGTTGCTTCCGACCGCCTGTCTGCATTCGATGTGATTTTGGATGACCCGATTCCGGGTAAAGGGGAAATTCTGACGCAGATTTCCAATTTTTGGTTTAAACAACTGGCTCATATCATGCCTAACCACTTTACCGGTCATACGGTTTACGACGTTTTGCCTGAAAACGAAGCCAAAGTTTTAGAAAAACGCGCCGTTGTGGCTAAAAAGCTCACTCCGGTGAAAGTAGAGGCTATTGTGCGCGGTTATCTGGCAGGCAGCGGTTGGAAAGATTATCAAAAAACAGGCTCTGTCTGCGGCATTCAACTGCCTGAAGGTATGCAGGAAGCGCAACAACTGCCTGAAGTGATCTTTACGCCATCGACCAAAGCTGAGGTTGGCGATCATGATGAAAACATCAGCTTTGAAGAATGCGAACGCATTATCGGAAAAGAATTGGCTGCGGAAGTGCGCGCTAAGGCGATTCAGCTTTACACGGAAGCGGCCGAATATGCCAAATCTCGCGGTATTATTATTTGCGACACTAAATTTGAATTTGGTTTGGATGAGGAAGGTACGCTGACTTTGATGGACGAAGTGTTGACGCCTGACTCCAGTCGTTTTTGGCCTGCCGACCAATACAAAGTCGGCACCAATCCACCGTCTTTTGACAAACAATTTGTCCGCGACTGGCTGGAGCAAAGCGGTTGGAATAAAAAAGCGCCTGCGCCTAAAGTGCCTGCCGATGTGATTCAAAAAACAGTCGAAAAATATCAGGAAGCATTGACTTTGCTGACTCAGGGTTAATTTTTAAGTTTGAAGGCCGTCTGAAAGAGATATGTTTCAGACGGCCTTTTTATTGTATAAATACTGGATTTTAAGGATAGTTGCCTTTATAATCGAGAGTTGTTTTCAGCGACTGAAAGGCCGTCTGAAAGCTTATTTATAACCTGCCGCACGGTCTGAAACCCTAACTATGCACATTCGGATTTTAGTGTGCATTATTAGTGTTTTAGCAGTGCGGTATTTTGAAAGGAACAATGATGTTCAATAAACACGTTAAGACCTTCCAATACGGTAATCAAACCGTTACTTTGGAAACCGGCGAAATCGCTCGCCAAGCCGCTGCAGCCGTTAAAGTATCTATGGGCGACACTGTTGTTTTGGTTGCCGTTACTACCAACAAAGAAGTGAAAGAAGGCCAAGACTTCTTCCCTCTGACTGTTGATTACCTCGAGCGTACTTACGCAGCAGGTAAAATCCCCGGCGGTTTCTTCAAACGCGAAGGCAAACAAAGCGAAAAAGAAATCCTGACCAGCCGTCTGATTGACCGTCCGATTCGTCCTCTGTTCCCTGAAGGTTTCTACCACGACATCCAAATCGTAGCGATGGTGGTGTCTGTTGATCCTGAAATTGATTCTGACATTCCTGCAATGTTGGGTGCATCTGCCGCGCTAGTGTTGAGCGGCGTACCGTTTGCCGGTCCGATTGGCGCGGCACGCGTGGGTTATGTAAACGGCGTGTACGTTTTGAACCCGACTAAAGCCGAATTGGCTAAATCACAATTGGACTTGGTTGTTGCCGGTACTTCTAAAGCCGTGTTGATGGTGGAATCCGAAGCCGACATCTTGTCTGAAGAAGTGATGTTGGGTGCGGTTGTTTACGGTCACGATCAAATGCAAGTGGCCATTAACGCCATCAATGAGTTTGCCGACGAAGTCAACCCGGAAGTTTGGGATTGGAAAGCACCTGAAACCAATGAAGAATTGGTTGCAAAAGTACGCGAAATTGCCGGCGAAACCATTAAAGAAGCGTTCAAAATCCGTCAAAAACAAGCGCGTTCTGCCAAATTGGACGAAGCTTGGAATGCTGTAAAAGAAGCGTTGATTACCGAAGAAACTGACACTTTGGCTGCTAACGAAATCAAAGGCATTTTCAAACACTTGGAAGCCGATGTTGTCCGCAGCCAAATTTTGGACGGCCAACCGCGTATCGACGGTCGCGACACCCGCACTGTTCGTCCGTTGAACATTCAAACCGGCGTATTGCCGCGCACTCACGGTTCTGCACTGTTTACCCGTGGAGAAACCCAAGCTTTGGCTGTTGCAACTTTGGGCACTTCACGCGACGAGCAAATCATTGATGCGCTGTCCGGCGAATACACCGACCGCTTCATGCTGCACTACAACTTCCCTCCATACTCTACCGGCGAAGTGGGTCGCGTAGGTGCGCCAAAACGTCGTGAAATCGGTCACGGCCGTTTGGCTAAACGTGCATTGTTGGCCGTATTGCCAGAACCTGAAGATTTCAGCTACACCATGCGCGTGGTTTCTGAAATTACCGAATCCAACGGCTCTTCCTCTATGGCTTCCGTCTGCGGCGGCTGCTTGAGCCTGTTGTCTGCCGGTGTGCCTTTGAAAGCACACGTTGCCGGTATCGCCATGGGTCTGATTTTGGACAATAACAAATTTGCCGTTCTGACCGACATTTTGGGCGATGAAGACCACTTGGGCGATATGGACTTTAAAGTAGCCGGTACAACTGAAGGTGTGACCGCGCTGCAAATGGACATCAAAATCCAAGGTATTACCAAAGAAATCATGCAAATTGCTTTGGCTCAAGCCAAAGAAGCACGTTTGCACATCTTGGATCAGATGAAAGCCGCCGTTGCAGGCCCGCAAGAACTGTCTGCACACGCGCCACGTTTGTTCACCATGAAAATCAACCAAGACAAAATCCGTGATGTGATTGGTAAAGGCGGTGAAACTATTCGTTCGATTACTGCTGAAACCGGTACTGAAATCAACATCGCTGAAGACGGTACCATCACTATCGCTGCGACTACTCAAGAAGCAGGCGATGCAGCGAAAAAACGTATCGAAGAAATCACTGCCGAAGTGGAAGTGGGCAAAGTGTACGAAGGTACTGTGGTTAAAATCCTCGACAACAACGTTGGTGCGATTGTCAGCGTGATGCCGGGTAAAGACGGTTTGGTACACATCAGCCAAATCGCCCACGAGCGCGTACGCAATGTCAGCGACTACCTGCAAGTAGGTCAGGTTGTGAACGTGAAAGCATTGGAAGTAGACGATCGCGGCCGCGTACGCCTGTCTATCAAAGCTTTGCTGGAAGCGCCTGCTCGCGAAGAGAAAGCAGCTGAATAATCTGATTGTTCCAGCTTAAAACAAAAGGCCGTCTGAAAATTTCAGACGGCCTTTTGTTTATTTAAAAGATGAGTTTAAAAAACGGGTTTCGCCTTTACTTTGATGGAACGGATTACTACAATGCTTACAATTTAATAAATATATTAATCTCTCAAGGAGTATGCAATGAATGCTACGCAATTAATCAGCCGGCTGACACAAACCGTCGGCGAAAAATACATCATCACAGACCCGGCAAAAACCGAACAATACCGTCAAGGCTACCGTTTTGGTGAGGGCAAGGCGCTGGCAGTTGTCCGTCCGGGTACGGTGTTGGAAATGTGGCAAATTTTGCAGGCATGTGTTGAGGCTGATGTTATCGTGATTACGCAGGCCGCCAATACCGGCCTGACCGGCGGCTCGACTCCTGACGGCAATGATTACGACCGCGATATCGTGATTGTGAATACCATGCGTCTGAACATCATTCAGCCGATTAATAATAACGAACAAGTTGTCTGCCTGCCCGGTTCTACCCTGAATCAATTGGAGCTGCTGCTGAAACCTTTAGGCCGTGAGCCGCACTCCGTGATCGGTTCGTCCTGTATCGGCGCATCTGTATTGGGTGGCGTATGCAATAACTCCGGCGGTGCATTGGTACAGCGTGGTCCTGCTTATACGGAAATGGCGCTGTTTGCGCAAATCAACGATGAGGGCAAACTGGAGCTGGTCAACCATCTAGGCATTGATTTGGGTGAAACCCCTGAAGAAATTTTGACCAACTTGCAAGGTTTCCATTATCAGCGAAAAGACATTACGCAAGATGCCGGCAAAGGGCATGACCATGCTTATTGCGATCATGTCCGCCAAGTGAATGAACCGACTGCCGCCCGTTTTAATGCCGATCCTGCGCGCCACTACGAAGCATCAGGTTGCGCGGGCAAGCTGATGGTGTTTGCCGTACGCTTGGATACGTTCCCACAAGAAAAACAGACTGCCGTTTTCTATATCGGTACAAATGATATTAATGAGCTGACCGATATCCGTCGTGCTGCTTTGAGTGAGTTTAAAAACCTGCCTATTTCCGGTGAGTATATCCATCGTCATGCTTTTGATATTGCTGCCGTTTATGGTAAAGATACATTCTATGTGATTAAGAAATTCGGTACGCACCAATTGCCGAAATTGTTTGATTTTAAAGCGCGTGTCGATAGATTCGGTAAAAAAGTCAGCTTCTTGCCTAAGCATTTTTCCGATAAATTCATGCAACTGATCAGTAAAATTTTGCCTGATCACTTGCCGAAATCTATGCGCAACTATCGCGACAAATATGAACATCACCTGATTTTAAAAATGGGTGGCGAGGGCGTAGAAGAAGCGCGTGCTTTCTTGAAAGAATATTTTGCAACCCATGGCGGCGCATTCTTCGAATGTAATGCCGAAGAAACGCAGGCAGCCATGCTGCATCGCTTTGCTGTGGCTTCTGCCGCGATCCGTTACCGTTCTGTACATGATGATGAAGTAGAGGATTTGGTTGCACTCGATATCGCCTTGCGCCGTGATGATCGTGATTGGTTTGAAACACTGCCGCCCGAAATCGACAATAAAATCATCCATAAATTGTATTACGGACATTTTATGTGTCATGTGTTTCATCAGGACTACATCATTAAAAAAGGCAACGACTGTATGGCTTTGGAACATGAAATGCTCCATCTGCTTGACCAACGCGGTGCGCAATATCCTGCCGAGCATAATGTCGGTCATCTGTATGAAGCCAAGCCCGAGCTGAAACAGTTCTATAAAAAACTTGACCCGACCAACAGCTTCAACCCCGGTATCGGTAAAACCAGTAAGAAGAAAAACTGGGCAGAATAAAGCATAGTTAAAATATAAGGCCGTCTGAATATTTCAGACGGCCTTTTTATATGTTTGCTTATCAGAACAGGTTACTGATGAAAATCAGCAGAATCACCAATGGCACGAGGTATTTCACATAAGCAAACCAGATATTGACGGTGGTATGGTTGCCTTTGTAGAGCAATTCGTCCTTCGCTTCATCTTTCATCACGAAGCCGACAAACAAGGCAGAGCCAAGCGCGGTCAGCATAAACAGGATGTTGCCGCTGATATAGTCAAAGGCATCGAAAATGTTTTTACCAAACACGGAAATATCTTTCCATGGGCCGTAGCTCAAGATAGACGGGATATTGCCGAAGATAAAAATACCTGCCAGTACGATGGTAATCGCGGCTGCGCGGCGGATTTTGGTTTTCTCCTGAATGGTCGTAATCAACACTTCATAAATGGTCAGAGAGGTGGTCAGCGCGGCAATCAGAAGCAGGGAGAAGAAAATCACTGCAAACACTGGGCCCGCCCACATATTGGAGAACACGATCGGCAGGCTTTGGAACACCAGCGTCGGGCCGGAGTTAGGGGCAACGCCAAAGCTGAAGAGGGATGGGAAAATCATAAAGCCGGCCAGCACGGCAATCAAAGTGTTGGTAATCGCGGTAATCACGGCCGTCTGAACCAGATTTTCGTTTTTATCCAGATAGCTGGATAACGTAATCATCACGCCGAAGCCCAAGCTCAAGGCGAAGAATACTTGGCCCAAAACGAAGACGAACAGTTCGGTTGTAATTTTGCTGAAGTCAGGTTTCAGATAGAAGGTAATGCCTTCCATTGCGCCCGGCAGGGTAACGTTGCGCACGACCATGGCAATCAGGAATAAAAACAGCAAAGGCATCAGGTATTTTGCCGCTTTTTCAATACCGCCGATCACGCCTTTTACCAAGATCCATTGGTTCACAACCACAAATAGGAAGGTGTAAAACGCAATTTCCCAAGGGCTGTTTTCGATATGTTCGGTAAAGAAGCTTTTGGTGACTTCTCCGGAAACCGGACTGGAAATGTCCAAATTGCCGCCGATGATATTGATGATGTAGCTGATAACCCAGCCGCCGAGCACCATGTAATAGGCCATGATGCCGAATGCGCCGAGCAGACCCATCCAACCGACCGCTTTCCAAACTTTGGCAACAGGTTTGCCGTTCATCGAGCCGCCAAATGCATCCAGCGCGTTCACACCTTTGCGCCGTCCGATGACGTTTTCCACCAAAATCATCGGAATACCGATGACCAACATGGCAATACAGAACAAAAACACATATGCGCCGCCGCCGTTTTCACCAACCAAATACGGGAAACGCCAAGTTGCGCCAAAGCCGACAGTCGCGCCGGCAACGGTAAGGATGTAAGTCAAACGGTTGGACCAGGTTTGACGGGGTTGATTGGAAGACATAAATACTCAGATGCATAAAAATAAAGACAACATTTTACCGCAAAGATTTAACGAATCTTGACTAAAGTCTGAAAAGAGAATTAGTTAAAAAAACCATGTAATGAAGAATTTTTAGTGGATTTATCTGGTTTGCTTGGTATTGAAACCTGCAAACAGAGAATTTGTCTGAAGCGATATGAATAATTGCAAGAGCCGTAACGATAAAGGCCATCTGAAAAGTGGGATATGGGAAAGGGTTGTTGCGAGGATATTGGATAGCACTAAGGTGTGCTTTCAAGTATATCGGCAACAAAGATGGTATTTATCTAAGGTTGTCTAATAATATTCTGTAACCTTAGCTTGGATAGTTGCCGATAGGTTTTCTTTCTATAAAACGATTTGTTTGAAATGGGAACGGCACAGATTGATGCGAAAGAGACGAGAAAGAGAAAAGGGATAATGGCAAGTTAATGAATGGGAGATGAGGTTTAGTAATGATGGCTTTTTTAGATGAGAAAGGCCGTCTGAAAGTACACCCGCTTGATTACCAAATTTTAGATAAAAAAAACCATCTATACTAAGGGGAAAGTATAGATGGCCAAACACATTACGGGGAAAACGTCTTACTCACTTACTCACTTCTTTCGAAGCAAGTGTTACTCAGACAGGCGAATTATACAATAGTTCAGTCTTTGCAGTGTTAAATTCTGTTAAATAAAAATAATAAGGTTTAGATGTTTGATTTTAAATATATAAGAAATCCATATTGTTTAAAAATTTATCGAAAAAATTTGGAATTTTTTTAGATTTGGATAAATTTCCATTCTCCGGCGGCCAAATCATCGACATTCCAGTCGCCGAATTTCTCACGGTGGAGTTGTTCGACACGGTTGCCTGCTGCTGCAACCATGCGTTTGACCTGATGGTATTTACCCTCGGTAATGGTCATCATCAATGTGGTTGGGTCGGCCAATACTGCTTCGGCTGCGGCGACGGTTTCATTATCGTCATGCAGGAGGATGCCGTTTTTCAGCGTAGTGCAAAGGGTATCGTCGGCAGGATGTTTCAAAGTGACGCGGTAGAGCTTCGGAACTTTGTGTTTGGGCGAGGTAACGCGGTGGTTAAATTGCCCGTCGTTGGTAATCAGAATAATGCCGGTTGTGTCTGCATCCAAGCGGCCGACTGCCTGCATATCGATATTGCGCATGTGGTCGGGAAACAGGCTAAAGATGCTTGGATATTGCTGGGGTTTGTGCGAAGTCTCGTAATCTGCAGGCTTATGAAGCAAAATGTAGAAATAGGGCATGGGTACGGCGGCAATCTCTTCGCCGTCAACAGACAGGGTGTGCACTTGAGACGGGTCAATATCGTCTTTGGCACGATTATGGATTTCGCCGTTAATGGCAATGCAGTCATTGTCTATCAGCCATTGGCATTGCTTGCGGCTGCCGAGGCCTTGTGATTGGATGTATTTGAGCAGTTGCATGGTTGGTTGAAAAGTAGGAAATGTTCAGACGGCCTTTATTGTACTGGAAAACCGATGTTTAGGCCGTCTGAAAAGTAGGGGCAAAAAAATCGCCCCTTTAAAATGTTAAGGGGCGCAAAAGGAACACAAACCACTACCAAAAACTGTTACAGGGCAAATTCTCCTATTTGATGTGTTGCCGGATAAAGGGCTTTCATCAAGTCATGTGGTGAAAGCGAGAAATCTTTGCTGTTTGTCGTCAGACGGCCTTGCTGCGGCGTCAGCTCAAGCAATCGGGCGTTTGCCGACTGGATAAATTTGTTTTTTGTGCGCTGCATTTTTCGTTGCAGAGCGGAAACAACGCGGTTGTACAGACTGTCTTTTTGTTTGACTTCGCGTGTACCAGCAACCCAGCTCAAGCGTGTATTGCCGTCTTCATCTTCAATCAGTAGGATGCCGGTTTCTGATTGGGGCAATTTGCCCATGCAAGGGAGCCAAACATAATATCGGCCATCTAAAGTAATGAATACTGCGTCGTGTACTTCGCATTCGTCGCAACACTTGGTGGCGATCAAAGAGCGGATGGCTTGTTGGTGCAGTCTCAGAATGTCAAGGGAGACTTGCTTAAAAATACTTTCGGGCATTTTCTTCTCCTTTCATTCTGTTGTGCGGTTGTTTTGTTTCGATGGGTTGTATTATACGGCGATTTTTTAAATTTGCAAATGATAATTGTTCCTATTATTTAATTTATACGTAAGATATTAATTATTAAAGAAATTAAATTTAAAAAATTTTGTAGAAATTGGGTTTTCTACTCGAAATTGGAGTAATAGCTGGCCAATAGATGAAAAAAGAATAAAGGCCGTCTGAAAAAATCCAGCTATAAAAGAGTATTTCAAAAGCAGCTAAAGTTTTGCTGACTATACATTTCAGACGGCCTTCAGTATGATTCAGGGCGTTTTGATAATTGTAGAAACCACCAACCATGAGCCAACGTCAGATTATCCTCGATACGGAGACCACGGGTCTTTATCCTGAAAACGGCGACCGTCTGGTCGAATTTGCCGGCTTGGAAATGATCAACCGCCAAATGACCGACTCCAATCTTCATTTATATGTCCACCCCGAGCGCGATATGCCGGAGGAAGCGGCGAGGGTGCATGGTTTGACGATTGAAGTATTGGAAGCGAAGAATGCGCCACCGTTTGCTCAAGTGGGTAAACAGATTGCCGACTTTATTCGTGGCGCAGAGCTGATTATCCATAATGCAAAGTTTGACGTCGGCTTCCTGAATATGGAATTCCGCCGCATGGGTTTGCCTTCTATTGAGGAACTGGGTTGTAAAGTCACCGACACGCTGGCCATGGCGCGTGAAATGTTTCCGGGGCAAAAGGCAAGCTTGGATGCCTTGTGTAACCGCTTTTCCGTTGACCGCAGCAAACGGGTTTTGCACGGCGCGTTAATCGACTGCGAGCTTTTGGGTGAAGTCTATCTTGCCATGACGCGTCAGCAATTCGATCTGATGGGCGGCGAGGCGGAAGAAGAGGGCGAAGTCAAACAAACCGTTATTGCGGAAACCAAACGTACGTCGCAGTTGAAAGTCATCAAAGCCAATGCGGACGAGCTAGCGGCACATGAAAAATATTTGGACGATTTGGGCGAAGCGTGTGTATGGCGCAAGGTCGAAACGCCGGATGAGGCTAATGCCGGAGCGTCAGCATGATGCGCCGCAATATCGCTTTGATTCCTGCTGCCGGTGTCGGGGAGCGATTTGGTGCAGGAAGACCAAAACAATATGTTGAAATCAATGGTAAAACCGTATTGCAACATACCATAGAAATTTTTGAGCAACACCCCCGCATAGATTTAATTGCCGTTATTCTTTCACCGGAAGATTCGGTTTTTCAGACGGCCCTGTCTGAGAAAGTACGCGTCTTTCGAGTAGGCGGCGCAAGTCGTGCTGAAACGGTACGCAACGGCGTATCTACTTTATTAGAACAAGGTTTAGCCGATATGCAAGACAATATTTTGGTTCATGATGCCGCGCGCTGTTGCCTACCTGCTGAAGCGTTAACGCGTTTGCTTGATGAGGCGGGCGAGAGCAATGAAGGCGGTATTTTGGCCATACCGGTGGCCGATACGCTCAAGCGGGTAGATGGCAATCATCATATTGATGAAACCGTTGCGCGCGCAGGATTATGGCAGGCGCAGACGCCGCAGCTTTTTCAGACGGCCTTGTTACACCGTGCTTTATCGGTTGATGATTTAAGTGAAATTACGGATGAAGCATCAGCGATTGAAAAACTGGGTATCCGGCCGCGCTTGGTGCAAGGCGATACGCGCAATTTGAAATTGACGCTGCCGCAAGACGAATACATTGTCAGATTGTTGCTTAAGGCCGTCTGAACAATCAAAACCCATTATTTAAGGAAACAAACATGAATATCCGTGTCGGACAGGGCTACGATGTCCATCAGTTGGTTGAAGGCCGAGATTTGATACTCGGCGGCGTCAACATTCCGTTTGAAAAAGGATTGCTGGGTCATTCCGATGCCGATGCGCTTTTGCATGCGATTACCGATGCCTTGTTGGGGGCGGCCGGTTTGGGCGATATCGGCAGTCATTTTCCTGATACTGCCGCCGAGTTCAAAGATGCAGACAGCCGTGTGCTGTTGCGCGAGGCTTATCAAAGCGTGCAGGCATTGGGTTGGAAGGTAGTTAATGTCGATACGACCGTGATTGCGCAAAAGCCAAAACTTGCGCCACACATTCCGGCAATGCGCGCCAATATTGCCTCAGATTTGGGTTTGCCTGAAAACTGCGTGAACATCAAGGGCAAAACCAACGAAAAACTTGGCTATCTGGGACGTATGGAAGCCATTGAAGCACAAGCGACAGTATTGCTGATTAAAGCCTAAGAGCTTAAAATTACTTTATTATTCAAACTGAAAGACTGACAATATGGCAACTCAAGACGAACTTAAACGCATTGCCGCCGAAAAAGCGGTGGAATTTGTTCCTGAAAACGAATACATCGGTATTGGTACCGGCTCTACCATCAACTTCTTTATCGAAGCTTTGGGTAAAAGCGGTAAGAAAATTAAGGGTGCCGTGTCTACTTCTAAAAAATCCAGCGAGCTTTTGGCGAAATACGAGATTCCAGAAGTTTCACTGAATGAAGTGATGGGTTTGGCGGTTTATGTTGACGGCGCAGACGAAGTTAACCACGCGCTGCAAATGATTAAAGGCGGCGGTGGTGCGCATTTGAACGAAAAAATCGTGGCCAGCGCATCCGATAAATTTGTCTGTATCGCCGATGAAAGCAAATATGTTTCCCGCTTGGGCAAATTTCCATTGCCGGTAGAAGTGGTTGAAAATGCCCGTTCGCTGGTGTCGCGCAAACTGCTTGCCATGGGCGGGCAGCCTGAGTTGCGTGTCGGCTATACTACTTTCTATGGCAACCAAATCGTCGATGTTCACGGCCTCAATATCGACCAAGCCCTGAAAATGGAAGATGAAATCAATAAAATCACCGGCGTACTCGAAAACGGTATTTTTGCCCGCGATGCCGCCGATGTGTTGGTTTTGGGTACGGCAGAAGGCGCAAAAGTCATCCTGCCTTGTCAGGATTAATGAAGATTAATCAATCTTAAAAGGCCGTCTGAAAGTGCATCAGGTCTTTCAGACGGCCTTCAATTTGGCAAAATATGCAAATCAGTAAAATTATAAAATGGTTGCCCGTTATTTTATCCGTTTTGGGCGCACTTGGTTACAGCTCACGCGATACTGAGTTGATTCGTACCGGGGTAAGCGTTGCTGCAACATTGGCACAAGGCGACAATATCGGTTTGGAAAAGGTCAATGAATGGCTGGGAGAAAATGTCGTCAAAGCCACATCTGACACCAAAACCGAAGCTGAACCCAAGCAAGAACAAAAACAAAAGTCATCGCGACAAACTTACACATACAACGGAAAAATCATCAAAATCCATGATGGCGATACCGTGCATATTATCGATAGCGACGGCCGGAAACACAAAATCCGTATGGCCTATATTGATGCACCGGAAATCAATCAGGCCTATGGTACGCAATCACGAGACAATCTGATTGATGCCGCATTGAATAAAAAAGCCAAAGTTCGCGTGTTTGAAGCCGACCGTTACCAGCGCGAAGTCGCCCAAGTATCAGTCGGCACGATTGACTTGAATTTGATGCAAATACGGGATGGCGCCGCATGGCATTATGAAAGTTATGCCAAAAAACAACAAAGTAAAACCGCTTACACCGACTATTCGGCCGCACAAAAACAAGCCAAGGAAAAACGTAAAGGTTTATGGAAAAAAGACAATCCGCAAGCACCTTGGCAATTTCGCCATCAAAACCACGAGCAGCAGAACGGCAATAAAAAGCAATCTGATAAACAATGGTTTGGAATTTGGTAAGTTTTAAGAAAGAGGCCGTCTGAAAATTTTCAGACGGCCTTTAATCATTACAATTTAGTATAAGATAAGAATGAGTGGCAGGTTTATGATTAGAGGGTAATAGAAATAAAAGTATGGTGTAATATTTTTAAGAAGGGCGGATATGAAAAAAGACACCGTTAGTTGGTGTCTTTAGTATCTGGCAGAGAGGAAGGGATTCGAACCCTCGATACGCTATTCACGTATACACGCTTTCCAGGCGTGCGACTTAAACCACTCATCCACCTCTCTGTGGACTATTATCCTGACTTGTTATTCAGAATAATGTGAAAACTTGACTGATTGATTTATCAGTGGTGCCCAGGAGAAGACTCGAACTTCCACACCCGTGAGGATACTAGCACCTGAAGCTAGCGCGTCTACCAATTCCGCCACCTGGGCAATTTAAATTTTCTTAAGCAAAGAAGCACCAAATTATTTGGTGCCCAGGAGAAGACTCGAACTTCCACGCCCGTGAGGACACTAGCACCTGAAGCTAGCGCGTCTACCAATTCCGCCACCTGGGCTTTGCTTTATTCTTCAATTTAAGGTACAGTTGACTACCTGAACTGCGAAGAAGCAGCTATTATATATTTTAAAAAAAGAATGTCAACTATCAAAATGAACAAAAATACTAAATCTTTAAATTTACGAGAAAAAGACCCGTATTTGGAGCGGGAGAAACAACGTTACGCTCATCCGTTGCCCAGCCGCGAATGGGTCATTGAATTATTGGAACAAAAAGGTGTGCCGACCAAAATCGAAGCTTTGGCACATGAATTGTCGATTACAGAAGATGAATATGAATTCTTCGAGCGCCGTCTGAAAGCGATGGCGCGTGATGGTCAGGTGTTGATCAACAGACGTGGCGCGGTGTGTGCGGCAGAAAAATTGGCATTGGTTAAATGCCGTGTCGAAGCGCATAAAGACGGCTTTGGTTTTGCCGTGCCGCTAACGCCGACAGGCGAGGGCGATTTCGTTTTGTATGAGCGTCAGATGCGCGGTGTAATGCACGGGGATATTGTTACTGTTCGTCCTGCCGGTATCGACCGAAGAGGCCGTCGTGAAGGTACGGTTTTGGATGTGGTGGAGCGTGCGCAGTCTAAAGTGGTCGGCCGTTTTTATATGGATCGCGGCGTGGCCATTTTGGAGGCAGAAGACAAGCGTTTGAGCCAAAGTATCGTGCTGGAACCTGAAAGCGTGGCGAAATTTAAACCGCAATCCGGCCAAGTGATTGTGGCTGAAATTGAGACGTATCCTGAAGCGCATCGTCCTGCAGTGGCTAAGCTGATTGAAGTGTTGGGCGATTATGCCGACAGCGGTATGGAAATCGAAATCGCTGTACGCAAGCACCATTTGCCTCATCAATTCAGCGAAGCATGTGTCAAAGCCGCGAAGAAAATTCCTGATCATGTGCGTAAAACCGACTTGAAAGGGCGCGTGGACTTACGCGATTTGCCTCTGGTAACCATTGACGGCGAAACTGCGCGGGACTTTGACGATGCGGTTTTTGCTGAAAAAGTCGGCCGCAATTACCGTTTGGTGGTGGCAATTGCCGATGTCAGCCATTATGTCCGTCCTGATGACGGAATTGATGTAGATGCTCAGGAACGTAGTACCAGCGTGTATTTTCCACGCCGTGTGATTCCGATGCTGCCGGAGAAATTGTCCAACGGTATCTGCTCGCTCAATCCTGATGTCGAACGCCTGTGTATGGTGTGCGATATGGTGATTACCTATGCCGGCAATATCAAGGAATACCGTTTCTATCCGGCAGTAATGCGTTCTCATGCGCGACTGACTTACAATCAAGTTTGGGATTGGATTTCAGACGGCCAGGATCATCCGTTTAAGCAGCAAATCGATACCCTGTATCAGTTATTTAAAATCTTGCAGAAAAAACGTTTTGAGCGTGGCGCGGTTGAGTTTGAGAGCGTCGAGACTCAGATGATTTTTGATGACAACGGTAAGATCGACAAGATCGTTCCCGCTGTCCGCAACGATGCGCACAAATTGATTGAAGAATGTATGTTGGCAGCGAATGTTTGCGCGGCAGAATTTTTGCTGAAAAACAAACATACGGCTTTATTCCGCAATCACTTGGGCCCGACTCCCGAAAAACTGGCCACTTTACGCGAGCAGCTTAGTTTGCTGGGGTTGAGTTTAGGTGGTGGCGATAATCCGACGCCGAAAGACTATGCTACGCTTGCCGAGCAATTTAAAAACCGTCCGGACGCGGAGCTGTTGCAAGTGATGATGTTGCGTTCTATGCAGCAGGCGGTTTATGAGCCGCATTGCGACGGTCACTTTGGTTTGGCTTATAGCGCATATGCACACTTTACATCGCCTATCCGCCGTTATCCGGATTTGACGGTCCATCGTGCCATTAAGGCGGTGTTGAACGGACAAACTTACCAACCCAATAAAACCTGGGAGGCTTTGGGCGTGCATACCTCTTTCTGCGAGCGCCGAGCCGATGATGCCAGCCGCGATGTGGAAAACTGGCTGAAAACTTATTATATGCGCGACAAAGTCGGCGAAGTCTTCAGTGGTAAGATTTCGGGCATGACCAGTTTCGGCATTTTTGTAACCTTGGACGATATTCATATCGATGGCTTGGTTCATATCAGCGATTTGGGAGAGGATTATTTCAACTTCCGTCCTGAAATTATGGCGATTGAGGGCGAACGCAGCGGTGTCCATTTCAACATGGGCGATACGGTCACTGTAAAAGTCGCGCGAGCCGATTTGGATACCAGTAAGATTGATTTGACCTTAATCAGCGGCGGTTCAGTCGGTAAGAAACGCGGAGGTAGAAAAGCAAAACCTGTGAGTAAGCCGATAGCTGCTGACAAGTCTGTCGAAAAGCGTAAGCGTAAACTGTCGGCTAAAGAAATTGATGAAGCGTTGGCTGCTCCCATGAAGGCAAAGAAGAGCAAGGTGAAAAGTAAACCTGCCTCCAAGCCCGCTAAGCCAAGCAAACCTAAAGCTGCAGGCAAGAAAAAAGTGCAGGCGAAAACAGCTTCCGTCAAAGCCGGGCATAAAAATAACACGCAAGGCAAAAGCGTGAAGATTAAAGTGAAGAAAGCTGCTAAGAAATAAGTGGCATTCAATTCAGGCCGTCTGAAAAGTTTCAGACGGCCTGAATTTGTGATTTTATGAATAAACTTAAGGATAAATAAGATGATAAAACTATACAGTATTCCCAATTGCGATACGGTTAAAAAAGCGCGCAGTTGGTTGGCGGAAAACGGCATCGAGTTTGAGTTTGTAGATTTTAAGAAAAATGCCCCGACTGCCGAATTGATTGATGGCTGGCTGGAGCAGGTAGCTTTGGAAATTTTGCTTAATAAAAGAGGCACGACTTGGCGCAAGTTGGATAAAGATGCGCAAGAATCTGCCGCTACAAAAGAAGGTGCCATTGCTTTGATGGTGGAAAATCCTAGCATCATCAAGCGGCCTGTATTGGTCAAAGAAGGACAGGTTCATGTCGGATTTTCAGTAGAAGCGTATCAGGAAATTTTCGGATAAGGCATTTTTAGGTTTTTAGGCCGTCTGAAAAAGCAAGCCTCGAAAAAATACGTTACAATACGCGCTTTGAGCCTGTTTTCAGGATTTTAAGATTTTTGCGGCAGCATTTTCAGGCTGCCGCGCCAAACTTTTCTTTCGGATAAATATGTTCCATATTGTTGAAAAATATAAAACACCCGCCCAGATTGTTTTAGGTATCATCGGTCTGACCTTTATCGGATTCGGTGCCAATAACTTGTCTTCGCCGGGTTCTGATTACATTGTCAAAGTCGGGGATGAGAAGGTCAGCGAGCATGCTTTACAGATTGCGATACAAAATGAGCAGGCTGCCGGCAATAATGCGCCTTCGCGTGATGCGATATTCCAATCTTTATTGCAAAGAGCTTACCTGAAGCAGGGCGCCAAGCTGATGGGCATCGCTGTGTCTCAGGAACAAATCAAGCAAGTTATTGTGGATGATCCGAATTTCCATGATGCTTCCGGTAAATTCAGTCAGGATTTGCTCAAGAAATATTTGGATCAACGCAGGATGACCGAGGATCAGTTCGTTGAAGATATCCGTGAACAGTTCCAATTGCAAAATCTGTTGAATTTGGTGCAAAACGGTGCTCTGGCCAGTGATGCGCAAGCGCGTCAGTTGATTAACCTGACTCAAGCCACCCGTACCATCCGTTCATTTACGTTCAGCCCTGAAGCATTTGCGGCGCAAGTAAAAGTAGATGATGCGGCTTTGCAAAAGTATTATGAAGCGCATAAGAAAGATTACTTGATTCCTCAAGCTGTTAAGCTGGAATATGTGGCTTTGAACATCAAAGATTTGGCTGACAAGCAAACCGTCAGTGCGGAAGAAGTACAAAAAGCTTACGACAGCAAAAGCGTAGATTTGTCGCCAAGAGCCGAAATTGCGCATATTTTCATTCCGGTTATGCCTAACGGAGATGAAGCAAGCAATGCGGAAATTAAAGCCGAAGTAGATAAAATGGCTGCAGAGCTCAAAGCGCACCCAGATGCTTTCGCCGAGCTAGCGGCCAAGTACTCCAAAGACTTGTCCAGCAGCAATAAAGGCGGCAATTTGGGCTATCTGAGCAAAAGCGGCGGCAGCGGTTTTGGGCCGGAATTTGATAAAGCGGCATTTGCATTGGGCAAAGGCGAAGTTAGCGATACCGTTAAATCGTCTTTGGGTTATCACGTTATCAAAGTTTTGAATGTCGAAGCTGAGCCGACTTTGGAGCAAGCCAAAGCGCGTATCGAAGCAGCCTTGAAACTGAAAAAAGCAGCTTCTGCCTTTAATGCTGCGAAAGAAAAATTGGGTGAAGATGCCTTCAATGATCCATCTTCTTTGGCAAAAGCAGCCGCCAATTCAGGTTTGAAAGTGGAAAACTTGGATGAATGGGTGACCAGAGCGGGTGCGAAAGAGGCAGGTTTGCCTGAAGCATTGATTAATGCTGCGTTTAGCGACGATGTACTGAAGAAAAAACACAATTCTGAAGTCATTGCCATCAACAACGAAACCGTTTGGGTCATTCGTGCGAAAGAAGTGCGCGAAGAGAAAATTGCACCATTTGCGGAAGTGAAAGACACTGTCCGTGCAGCATATCTGCGCTCCGAAGCCGCCAAACTGGCAGAGAAGAAAGCCCAAGAAACTTTGGCTGCGTTGAAAGCCGGTAAAGCTGCCGACGTTCAATGGTCGCCTGTTTCGCAATTGAGCGCGCAAGATGCACGCAAAACCATGTCTCCGGAGGCTTATGCAGCTTTGTTGAAAGCGCGTCCTGTCGGCGGTAAACCTGCGTACGCATTGTTGGAAGGTATGCCTGCACCGGTGATTATGGAAGTTCAGAGCGTTTCTGCTCCTGAAAATGCCGATTCACAGATTCCGGCTGCCAAACAGGCCTTGGTTCAGCAGCTTTCTGCCAATGTGTTCGATAATTTACTCCAGTATTTGGGTAAAAAAATCGATCGTAAGCAAGGCGCACAGCAAGTTAATAATGCTGCCGAATAAGCAGAGTATTTGAGTAGGGCAGCCGGATGAATTCCGGCTGTTTTCTTATTTTTAGCTATCTTTTTAAAGGCCGTCTGAAATCATGAGTAAAAATCCTGATGCCTTTGTCCGCTTGATTAATGCATTAAAAATCCTGCCCAATGTCGGCCCGAAATCCGCACAACGCATGGCTTACCAGCTTTTACAGTACAAACGCGAAGAAGCGCAGGAGTTGGTGGATGCTTTGCAGTTTGCCTTGAGACAGGTGCAGCATTGTCGGCTGTGTAACACATTTTGCGAAGGCGATTTGTGTGAAATTTGTGCAGACGAAAAACGCGAGAAAAGCCGCTTGATGATTGTGCATATGCCGGCGGATGTCTCTAGTATGGAGGCGGCCAATTGTCATGATGGTCTGTATTTTGTTCTGATGGGGCAAGTCAGTCCGGCGCAGGGCATGGATATTTCGGCAGTGGCATTAGATAAACTGGTTGCCCGTTTGCAGGCGAGTGATATTGAGGAAATTATCATTGCAACCAACTTCACAGCCGAAGGCGACGCGACAGCGTATGTATTGGCGGAATTGTTTAAAAATCTTCCTTATAAAGTCAGCCGGTTGGCGAGGGGAATCCCTTTGGGCGGCGAGATGGAATATGTAGATGCCGGTACTTTGGCTCAGGCTGTTTACGATAGAAGAAATATCCAATCTTAAATGGCAATATAAAAAGGCCGTCTGAAAGTCTTTCAGACGGCCTTTTCATTGATGAAATCAGATTATTTGCAGCTGACGCCTTGAATTTGAGGCGTATCACCATTGCCAACTTTAAATGCGCATTTGGTTGCGCTGCTGCCGGATACGGTAACAACACCGTTTCCGCTGTTGAGGCTGACAGGTTCTTTTACGCCCATGCCGACAGCAGTAGCTGCCAGTTTTTGAACATCGGCGTCGGAGTAAGCGGTATTGTTTGAACTGATTTTGATTTCTTTGGCGGCATATGCATTGAAGCTGAATGACAAACCTACAGCTACGGATACGAGGGCCAAGAATTTTTTGCTGTTCATTAGTGTATTTCCTTTTTGATGGTGACAAAGTGTGTCACAGCTTCAGAATAAGGGCGATTGGCAGATTGTGCAAGTTTTTCGGCGGAATTTACGGGAAGATACATGGTTTTACATACACTTTATCCCTGAATGCTACATCAGTCGGGCAATCGGACGACCTGTCGGTTTTACGGTACAATAAGCCTTTTTTGACAAACGAATGAGGCATTTTTGAATGGCTTCTTTAGAAACTTGGATAGGCCTGCGCTATCTGCGTGCGAAAAAACGCAACGGCTTTATGTCATTTATTACCATGATTTCAATCGCCGGTATCGCCTTGGGCGTAACGGCACTGATTGTGGTGTTATCAGTGATGAACGGATTTCAGAAAGAGATACGCGGCCAATTGTTGAACGTCGCACCTCATGCGGAAATCGGCTATTACGATGTCGGCAGTGCGCCGGGTTGGCAGAGTTTGCGCGAATTTGTAAAAGGCAAAAAAGAAGTATTGGCCAGTGCGCCTTATGTTTCCGATCAGGCTTTGCTTGCCAATGCCGGGGAAGTGCGCGGTGTGCAGATACGCGGTATTTTGCCGTCTGAAGAAAAAAATGTCGTTGATTACGGTAAGGATATGCCGGCCGGCAGTTTTGACGATTTGAAGCCGGGAGAATTTGATATTATTTTGGGTCAAGGGCTTGCTGAGGCATTGGGCACGGAGATTGGCGGCAAGGTTACAGTGATTACGCCTGAGGGAAATGTTACTCCTGCCGGCGTAGTGCCGCGCTTGAAGCAGTTTAATGTGGTCGGTGTGGTAAAAACCGGTGTATATGAGGTCGATAACACATTGGCCATGACGCATATCAAAGATGCGCAAGTCTTGTATCGACTGGGGGAAAATGTCGGTGGGCTGCGTTTGCGATTGGCTGATCCTCAGAATGCACCGTCTTTCATTGCCAAGTTGATTCCCGATGCTAAAAAAGATGAGGTGTGGGTGCGCGACTGGACGTTTAACAACCGCAGCTATTTTGAAGCTGTTGAGTTGGAAAAACGCATGATGTTCATTATTTTGACACTGATTATCGCGGTTGCTGCGTTTAACCTTGTCTCGTCTTTGGTAATGGCGGTAACGGAAAAACAAGCCGATATTGCGATTTTGCGCACTTTGGGTTTGTCTCCAGGTGGCGTCATGAAAATTTTCTTGGTGCAAGGTGCATTTGCAGGTTTCTTTGGTACGCTTGTGGGCGTGGTATGCGGTGTATTGCTGGGTTGGAATGTCGGCAAGATTGTCGCGTTTTTTGAAGACCTGTTTGGCGTGCATTTGATTAACTCTCAAGTTTATTTCATTGATTACCTGCCTAGCGATGTGAACTTGAAGGATGTCGTCGTTATTGCCTGCATTTCGCTTGGCTTGGCATTTATCGCCACACTGTATCCGAGCTGGCGTGCTGCAAAAACCCAACCTGCGGAGGCTTTGCGTTATGAGTAAGACAATTTTGAAATGTACCGGCGTTGGCAAAAGCTATAATGATGGCGCATTGAATGTACAAGTGTTGAATCATTTGGATTTTGAAGTTGCTGAAGCGGAAAGCGTGAGTATTATTGGTTCGTCAGGCAGCGGTAAATCTACGTTGCTGCACCTTCTTGGTGGCTTGGATATGCCGTCTGAAGGCAAGGTAATACTGATGGATCAGGATTTGGGCGGTTTGAGCCAAAAACAGTTGGGCGAATTGCGCAACCGTTATTTGGGTTTTGTGTATCAGTTCCACCATCTATTGCCTGAGTTTTCTGCTTTGGAAAATGTCATGATGCCGCTTTTAATCGGTAAAATGCCCAAGGCGATGGCTGAGGAGAAGGCTGTCAATATGCTGAAAAAGGTTGGCTTGGATAAGCGTATGCTGCACCGTCCGAGTGAACTTTCTGGCGGCGAGCGTCAACGTGCGGCGATTGCCCGTGCTTTGGTTAATGAGCCGAAATGCCTGTTGGCAGATGAGCCGACGGGTAACCTTGACCGTAAAAATGCGCAAAATGTGCTGGACATGATGCTGGATTTGAAACGCGAATTGAACACCAGCCTGATTGTGGTAACCCATGATGACGAGCTGGCTGAGCGTTTCGACCGGGTAATGACCATGAAAGACGGCAGCCTGCAAGTGCTGCAATAAGGTTATTATTTCAGGCAAATATTTTATGCTTTGAACGGTATAATAGAGGCCGTCTGAAAAATAGGTTTTCATTTATGGAAACACTGTTTTTCAGACGGCCTTTCTTTTTTCCGTATCAATCAATCCTGAGCCATGAATCCGACCGACTCTATCCTTTCCTCTGCCGCAGATGCGGCCATAGCGTTTTTCCGCCGCCACGAAGTACAGGGCGCATCCGTTATTGAGCCTTATGTGGTTCGACTGTTTGCAGCTTTGCAAAACGGGCATTCGTTTATTTACTTGGATAAAGCGGATGTTGATGCCTTAAGTAACTTGCCGAATTTGGTCGGCAATGCGGATAAACCGCTTATCCTGCAAGGCCGGAAATTGTTTTTGGGGAGGATGTGGCAGTTGGAGCATGATTTGGCTGTCGAAATCAAACGGCTAGCAAGTGCCGAGGCGGAAGAAGTGAATTTCATGGCAGCTTCAAAAAGCCTGAGCGATTGGTTTGATACTAAAGACAGCAAAGAGCAGAGAGATGCTGCGGCTTTGGCATTGCTGCAAAACTTTATGCTGATTACCGGCGGGCCGGGTACGGGTAAGACGACGACCGTAGCAAAGCTTTTGGGTTTGATTTGCAATAACAGTACGAAGCTGCCCCGTATCGCGTTGGCGGCACCGACGGGCAAAGCGGCTGCGCATATGGCACGGGCTTTGCAGCGTGCTTTGGACGGTTTTGATTTGTCTCCGAGCGTCAAAGCGCATCTGGAAAACTTGGAAGGGCAGACTGTCCATCGGTTGTTGAAACTGCGTCCGCCGCAAATGCTCCCTGCGTTCAATCATGAATATCCGCTTGCATTGGATGTTTTGGTGGTGGATGAGGCATCAATGTTGGATTTGCCGCTGGTGTTGGATTTGTTGCGTGCCGTGCCTACTGGCTGTCGTCTGGTGTTGCTTGGCGATGAAAACCAGTTGCCGTCTGTTGGATTGGGAGCCGTGTTGGCGGCATTGTCACGTCCGACAGCTTTGGATAAAGAAACTGCTGAAAAGCTGGAAGTATACCTGCCCAATCATGGCTTTGAGATTAAAGGGCAGCCACAGGCTTTATCGCAAAACAATGCTAAATTGACGTTCAGCCACCGTTTTGGTGCAGACAGCGGTATCGGCTGTTTGGCAAGGGCGGTGGTTTCCGGGGAAAAGCAAACTGCGGTTGAACAGTTTGACAAGTTTCCCAAAGAATTGGAAATGAAATCAGGCCGTCTGAAAGAGCAGGTTGCCTTGCTGTATCAAAAGCAACAGGATTATTGGCAGGCCGTGGCAGAGAATAATGTTGCACTCGCCTATGGTCATGCGGCCGATGTGGTGGTATTGGCGGCTTGGCGGCAGGATGCGGATGATTTGAATCAGGTTTATCAAAAATATTTGCAACGGCAAGGCAAGGTTTCGGGCGAAACGCCTTGGTTTGCCGGACAGATCATCATGATTACCCACAATGATTACATGCTGGAAGTGTTTAACGGCGACATCGGTCTGATTATGAAAGATGAAGAATCGTTGAATGGCTTGTCTGCCTATTTTCCTGAGAAAGATGGATTCAAAAAAATTGCCATCAGCCGTTTGCCCGATTTTGAATCGGCTTTTGCCATGACGGTGCATAAGAGCCAAGGTTCGGAATATAGGGAAGTATGGCTGTTGCCCCCGTCAGTGCCTGCAACGACGGAGAGTGAAGAAGAGGCACGGGGTTTGGATAAGGCTTTGCTTTACACAGCTATTACCCGTGCGCGTGAACGTTTTGTGTTTTGGGGAAATGCGGAGGAATTGTGTCAGGCTGTGGGATGCCATCAAAAACGCAGGACTGCATTGGCCGATGCCTTGAAATGGCAGTTTGAACAGCCTGATGAGCAGGCTTCCGTTTGACCTGAATCAAGAGGCCGTCTGAAAGAGGATAAAGCGTTTAAATCTGCTTGACTGATTACACTAATTTACATACGATAAAAATAATTAGTAAATAAAATGAATAATTTATACAAAATTCATAATTTGTGCGCTTTATCGAATACTTCACTTTCAATACCTTCTTTTGGAGAGTCGGCATGAAATTTCAAACCAAACTGATTGCAACCTGTATTTTATTGGCTTCATCGTCTTATTCTTTGGCAGAGAATGCTGATGGCGGACGTGATGCGGCGGCTTTGGCCACGACCAACGATTACGTCAATTCCGGCAGTATCATTCGCAAAGATGACGATAAAATCAGTATTTTCAATGATTTGTTGACTGTGAATGGTGGCTTGCGCGTACGTGCGGATACCAAAGACATCAATGCTAACAACAGCAGCATCAATCCGACGCCTGAAGATACCAATGCCAACTTCAATGCAGAGTTTTGGTTGCGCGCGAAACTGTACAAAGACTGGAAATTGGTTGCGCAAATCGAGCCGAATATCGATTTGGAAACCGGTAAGTTCAACGGCGATCATGATGTGCCGGTGAATAAACTGTATGCCGAAGGTACTTTGTACAACAACATTAAAGCGCGTGTCGGTAAATTTGGTGCGTTCTCTTCATACGGCCGCGTATGGGATACCGAAGTAACCGGCGGCGAAATCTTCTTCGACAATAAAACCCTGCCTACCAAAATCTATGCGGGTCGTCGTACTGGCAATCTGAACGACAACGCATGGGGCATTGGCGGCCGCCGCAGACATTTTGCCGCGGTGCAAAGCATGTTGCCTGTGAATGAGAATATCAACGTCGGCGCAACCGTCAGCTACATGAAAGACATTGATGTACGCGGTGCGAAGAAAAATGCGGTCTTCGGAGAAATCGGTACGGACATCAAGTTTAATGATGATTGGCATTGGATGGCCGCAGTCAGCAAGTCCAATATCAAAGCCTATAATGATGCCGGCCAAAAAATCAAAAATGATGGCGTGTTCACTGAAGTGCGCTATAAATCAGCCGACTGGAACGTCCGCAATTCTTACGACGTATTCTTGAACTACCGCCGTGTCGGTTCGTTGTCCGGTGTCTCTTCCGTTGAGGATTACAGCAAAAACGTCCAAGGCGTGCAAATCGGTGCGACCTATATTCCTTGGAAAAACTGGAAACTCAAAGGCTTCTATTTGGCCGGCAAACAGGTTACGCCTACCGTCGGCACGGATAAGCAGGATGTAAACGTTATCCGTGGTCAGTTAGAATATAAATTTTAATCATCACAAATAAAAACAGGCAGGATGTCCTGCCTGTTTTTGGTTTTCAGACGGCATGGATATAGGGTCGTCTGAAACAATGGATAAAACACTTTACCAGCTATCGCGCTTCATACGGTCAAGTTGGCGGCGGTCGCGTTTGGTTGGGCGTCCGTCCGGATAAGCAGCACTGATGCGGCTGGCTTGGTCGAGCTGTTTTTGAGCTTCGCGTTCGGCAGCCGTTTTCATGTCTTCTTCGTAGAGTAAACGCGCTTCCGGTGCCGGGCGGCGTTGATGATTGAGTGCGGCAACTTTGAATTTGTAGGGTAGGGAGTTCAAAGTCATGTCGATGGTGTCGCCGGCAGAAATATTTTTGCTGTTTTTCACCTTTGAGCCGTTTACCAAAACCCTGCCCAGCTCAATGTGTTTTTGTGCCAGCGCGCGGGTCTTGAAAAAGCGCGCGGCCCACAGCCATTTGTCCAAGCGCATGGACGAATTGTCATGATCGTTTTTCATAGCCTGTTTGAAATGATTGAACTGAATTGAAGTTTATCATAAGATACGGCACTTCATTCGTTTAGTGCAGATATACTATTTCTTTGTTAAAGGCCGTCTGAAAGATTTTTTATTGCAAAAGATGGCAGTTTCCCTTTGAGAAATGCTGTCAAATACGTCTGATTAGCGTATCATGTCAGCAACCGTTACCGAGAGCTTTGTTTTATGAAACCCGTTTTTTTGGACTTCGAACAACCCATCGCCGAATTAACCAATAAAATCGACGAGTTGCGATTCGTACAAGACGAATCTGCCGTTGATATTTCCGACGAGATTGCCAGACTGAAAAAGAAAAGCAGCGAGTTGACCAAGTCGATTTTCAGCAAGCTGACTCCGGCTCAAATTTCACAAGTGTCCCGCCATCCGCAACGTCCTTATACTTTGGACTATATCAACGGTATTTTTACCGATTTTGAAGAGTTGCACGGCGACCGCCATTATTCTGACGATCATGCCATTGTCGGCGGTTTGGCACGTTTCAACGGCCAAAGCGTGATGGTCATCGGCCATCAGAAAGGCCGCGATACCAAAGAAAAAATCCGCCGCAATTTCGGTATGCCGCGTCCCGAGGGTTACCGTAAAGCATTGCGCTTGATGCAGACTGCCGAAAAATTCAATATTCCGGTCATGACCTTTGTCGATACGCCGGGTGCGTATCCGGGCATCGGCGCGGAAGAACGCGGCCAGTCTGAAGCCATCGGCCGTAATTTGTACGAACTGACCCGCCTGCATGTGCCGGTATTGTGCACCATCATTGGCGAAGGCGGCTCGGGTGGCGCGTTGGCAGTGGCTGTCGGCGACTACGTCAATATGCTGCAATACTCGACTTATTCGGTGATTTCTCCCGAAGGTTGTGCCTCTATTCTTTGGAAAACTGCTGAAAAAGCAGCAGATGCCGCGCAGGCATTGGGTATTACCGCCAAACGCCTGCAAGAATTGGATGTCATCGACAAAGTGATTGATGAGCCTTTAGGCGGTGCACACCGTGATTTTGAAACCACGATGAAAAACGTTAAAACCGTTTTGGAACAGCAATTAAGCGAAGCGCAAAGCATGACCATGCCTGACTTGCTTTCTCGCCGTTTTGACCGCATCATGGCTTACGGTAAATTTACCGATAAATAAGTTTGACTGCTGAAAAAGCAAGCAGATGTCGCTGCTTGCTTTTTTTGTGTTCTATTTTTGAGTAATTCACAATTTCAGGCCGTCTGAAATGTCGCAAGTATCCCCTGATTCCCTATTTAAAAGTTTTCAAGCAGCTTTTCCTGATTTGCCGAGCCATACTGTTGTTGAAGTTGGCTTGAGTGGCGGATTGGATTCTGTCGTCCTGCTGCATCTTTTGCATCGGATGCGCGAGTTTCGCCATTTTGATTTGCGTGCCGTCCATGTTCATCATGGTTTAAGTACCAATGCCGACAGTTGGGCAAAATTTTGTCAGGATTATTGTCAGCGTCTGAATGTTGTCTTGCGAGTGTGCCGTGTCAATGTGGAAAAACAAGGAAAAGGTTTGGAGGCTGCGGCCAGGGCTGCACGATATCAGGCATTTTCAGACGGCCTGAAGAAAATCATTGTTTTGGCCCATCACCGTAATGATCAAATCGAAACATTTATGTTGTCGGCTGTGCGCGGGGGGGGATTGCGCGGTATGGCGGCCATGCCGGTATGGCGTGATTTGAATGAAGAGATTCAAATCTGGCGACCGCTTTTGGCATTTTCCCGTCAGGAACTGGCTGAGTATGCGCAACAATGGGGATTGTCTTTTGTCGAAGACGAGAGTAATGAAGACTCCGGCTATTTACGCAATTGGATGAGAAATCAGGCTTTGCCGCAATGGCAGCAGCGTATTCCGAATTTTGAGCAGCAAATTTGTGCCAATGTTCGATTATTGCAGGAAGATTTGCAGCTTTTAGATGAATTGATTAAGTCTGAATACCAGCGCATCAGTCTAAACGGGATATTCAGTATCAGTCTGTGGCGGCAATGTACGCCGCTTTTGCGTCGTCGGTTGCTTTGGTATTTTTTGCGAAAGCAAACGGAATCCTTGCCTTCTTATCACAGTATTGCCGATTTTGCCCGAGTATTGGAAACCGTTGATCAGGCGCAGTTGAATTTGCCAGAAGGGGAACTGGTCGCATATCGGGACAAGCTGTTTGTTTGTCAGGAAAGTGAGTTTCAAAAACTGCCTTGGTGTAATGGCAGGGAAGTTCGAGGCCGTCTGAAAGATATTTTGTTGGAAAATGGTTTCGTTTTATTACCCTTTAAGGGAGGTTTGTCAGAAGAGGAGTTGGAGAAGCCGGCGGTACTTAGAAGTGTGGCCAAAGGTGATGTGATTCATTCGGGAGGGAGGGAAAAATCAGTCGAAAAACTATTGCAAGAGTGTCATATTGTGCCATTCGTCCGTAAATATTGGCCGATTATCCTAAGTATAGGCAATAAGTGCCTTGCTGTTGTTAATCTTCGGGTGGGAAGCGATGTTCTAATGGAACAAGGTTATTTACCTATTCATGAAAAGTTAGCCAAATATATAGCAAAAGATAAAGTGGCTGACTCTAAGTTTAGTAACTATTAGTAATTAAACTACTTTTATTAAGTCCATGTATATCAAGAAATATAGTCAATGTTAGAGTATCTGTACGAATAAACTTTAGCAATTGAGTGTAATCTCGTGGAACTATTTCAAAGCGTTGCTGTCTTTACTGTGCACAGCACGCTTTACTATTTTTGGTTTAAAGCAGTAAAACGATTAAAGGTTGAATATGAACGATCGCCAAATAGATCAAGTTTTGGTGGAGCGCGCACAGAAAGGTGACCATAAGGCATTCGAGATGCTGATGTCCAAGTATCAGCGTCGGCTAAACAGACTGATTTCCCGTTTTATTCAGGATGAGCACGAAGTACACGATGTAACCCAAGAGGCAATGATTAGGGCTTATCGTGCATTGGCAAATTTTCGTGGAGAAAGTGCATTTTATACATGGCTGTACCGTATCGGTATCAATACGGCAAAGAATTTTCTGACCACTTCGGGTCGCCAGTTTTTTGTCAGCTCGGAAGCAGCCAATGAGGAGGGAGATGTTCTTGATTTAACCGATCAGATTGCGGATTACCATACGCCGGAAGCTGAAATGATGAATCGGGAAATCTTGCAGACCGTCGAAGCAAGCATCGCGCAACTGCCAGACGATATGCGTCAAGCCATTACGCTTAGGGAAATGGATGGCTTGTCTTACGAAGAAATAGCTCGGGTAGTGGATTGTCCGATAGGTACTGTACGTTCGCGTATTTTCAGAGCGCGTGAACTGATTGCAAAAGATTTGCGGCCGCTGTTGGATACTTCTGAAGATCAAAGGTGGTAATAAAAATGAACGACAAAACAAATAAAGCATTGGAGTATGTGTCTGCATTGATGGACGGTGAAGCATTGACTGATGAGATGCTGGATGCCGTATTAGCAGACGAGGAGGCCTTGCGCGCTTGGCATGAGTACCACATTATCGGCGACTGTATCCGTCAGGGTGCGGCGGCAAGTGTTGCCGGTGAAACCATGCAAAGCAAAGCATTTACAGTGCCTCAAGCCGAAGCTGAAGGCAAACAGGAAAAATATGCTCAGCGTGAAGCGGCTAATAGCGGCTTCTTCAAATTCTTTGCGGCCGCTGCCAGCGTGTGTGCGATTGCTGTTGCAGTATGGCAATTTACACCGCAAACTTCTCGTGACGCTATGCCTGTTGCAGAGAAGTCTAATATTCAGCCTGCCCAAAATATTATTCCGGTAAGCGGTACGCCTAGTGATAAAGCAGCTTCAGAGCCTGGCGAGACTGTTGTGCCGAATGCGGCAAAAGACGGTAAAATTGAAAACCGTCCGACTGTCCGTACCGAGCAAAAAAATGAGCAGCAGACTGTTGTGCAGTAAAAAATGAAATCATGCAAAACCCTTGCTTCATTGCAAGGGTTTTTTATTTTCGAAGTAAAAACGTCAGGCCGTCTGAAAGCATAGCTTCAACGAAGTCAAAACAGTTATAATGCGCTCCATGAAACTGATTACCTCTGCTCAAAACGAACAGCTCAAACATTTATTCCGTCTGCTGACGCAGGCCAAAGCAAGGCGTGAAAGCGGTGAAACCGTATTGGAAGGCGTACATTTGCTGCAAACTTATTTGCAAAGCGGCGGTACGCCCAAACAGGTTTATCTGCCTGAAAAGAAACAGCAACATCCTGAAATTCAAGAAATTACAGCGCAGTTGGACGAGGGATCGATTACTTGGGTCGGTAACGAAGCGCTGTCTAAAATCACCAGTTTGACCGATGCCGATGATGTGATGACTTGGATTGATATTCCGCAGCAGGCAGGCTTGCCTTCAGACGGCGATTGCGTGGTATTGGAGCGGGTACAAGACCCAGGCAATGCAGGCACGATTTTACGCAGCGCGGCGGCGGCAGGAGTCAAGCAAATTGTGTGCAGCAATGATTCCGTGGATATCTGGTCGCCCAAAGTGTTGCGAGCGGGGATGGGTGCGCATTTTCTGTTGTCTATTTTCAGTCGAGTGGAATTATCCGCTTGGATGGAAACGTATCAGCATCAAATTTGGGCAACTGCCTTGGGCGGTCGCAATATCGGTTTGTATGAAATGGACCTTAGTCAACCTTGCGCTTGGGTGTTTGGCAACGAAGGTAGCGGTGTGAGTGAACGAATAAAAGAGAAGGCTGAAGCCTGTGTCAAAATCCCCATGTTGGGGCAAACCGAATCCTTGAATGTCGCGATGGCGGCAACGGTTTGTCTGTTTGAACAAATGCGGCAGCGTATCCATGCCCAGGCCGTCTGAAAACCATAATATGATTTTATTTTAAGGAACGAAAATGCAAATACTGACTTTTGATGAAGCGGCACGCAGCCGATTGATGGAATTGCTGGATGCCAAATCCGAAGCCCACAACACCATGCGTTGTGATGAAGTGCAGGGTTTTATGATGGCTTTATTGAGCGGTCCGGATGCTTTGAATCCGACCAACTGGCTGCCTGAGATTTTGGGTGAAGAATCCTTGTTTGATGCTAAAGAGCGCACCGAAATCGAGCGTTTGGTGATGGCAATGGCCGCCGATATGCGCATGAAGCTCAATGAGAAAATCCTGCCTGATTTATGGTTTTATGAAGATGAAGCCGGCAATCCGGATTTCTACACTTGGTGTAACGCCTATCTTTACGCACTGGATATTGTGCCTACCGATTGGTTTGAAGCAGTCGATCAGGAAGAGTTTGAAGATTTGTTCTACCCGATTATGGCTTTGGGCGGCATATATGATGATGAGGAAAACGGCGAAGTCATCTTGCATCTGAATGAAAAAGAGCTGACCCAGTTGGAATCAGATTTGCCGCATGTCCTGCTGGATATTTACTGGTACTGGCAGGCCATCATCAATAAACCGCAAACCGTCCGCCGCGAAGGCGAAAAAGTGGGCCGCAACGATCCTTGTCCGTGTGGCAGCGGTAAAAAATACAAAGCCTGCTGCGGCAAATAAGAAAAATAAATAGTAAAATGAAAAGGCCGTCTGAATGCTTGAAATTCAGACGGCCTTTAATGTTTTGTCTTAGAACAACGAGGCCAACCAAACAAACAGAATGGTCAGTGCAATGGTCAAGGCGCAGCCGATTTTGGCCACGGTGCCGATGATAAAGCCGATAAACGTACCGATACCGACCTTGCCTGCCTGCCAAGTGTCTTTGCGTGCGATAAATTCACCGATGGCTGCGCCTGCCAACGGGCCGAGCAACAGACCGGGAATAGAGAAGAATGCGCCGACGATGCCGCCGATAAACGCACCCCAAACCGCAGTTTTACTTGCGCCGGTATATTTTGCACCCAATGCCCCCGCCACATAGTCCATCGCAGTACCGAATACGGCAACGATGGCCAAAAAGGTCAGCGTCCCCGAGCCAAACACTTGATAATCGCCGGCATAACCCAACAACCATGCGCCACCAAACATCAAACCCAATCCGGGCAGGGCGGGATAAATAGTGCCTAAGATGCCGACAACAATAGCAATCAAGCCGAGAACGATGAGAATAGCAGTCATGAGGTTCCTTTTGAATGTAAGAGTGTAATAACGGCAGTATTATGGGCACGTTTTGTTATATTTTCATGAGAGATTGTGCAATAAAATGAAAAATTATCCGGAGGCGCGCTCAATTAAAATCGATGGATAAATATCTGAGCGAATTATTGTGAATCACGCTCTGAATGATTGAATAAATTTCTATTCAAATATAAAAGCAGGCCTACCAATACGGCCAAGTACACTGCAATCCAATACGCATCTGTATAACCAATAGCCTTTGCCAGCCTCAGGGCGGCGAAACCGGCCGCGTAACTGCCGAGCAGGACGACGGAAAATTGCAGGCTGCTGTCGAGTGCGGCGGTGGCGCGGTCTGATTTGTCCATCACCAACGCCAGTATCACCGGCAGCAGCAGCGTGTAGCTCAGGCTCAGGGCGATGATTTGCGCGGGTGGCAGCCAAGGATGGATGCGGGCGAGCGCATCGATGGCGGTCATGGACGCCAAAAGCGGCAGTTGCAGCGCGTAGAGCAGGAACACGAGTTTGCGGCGCGGATAATTGCGCGAAAACCAACCCGACAGCGGCGTCACAATCAGGCAGGCAACAGGAATACCTACCGCCAAAATTCCGCCCGTCTGCTTCGGGGTGAAGTCCAAATCCGCCAGTTTGGGTACAAAAGTTGCCGCCATAAACGCATACGGTGCGGCAACGGCAAACAGCAAAACCAGCCACCGCCAGCCTGTTTCAGGTTGCTGCCAAAAACAAACCAGCCGTGCTGCCAACGCCGTCCAATTGCCTTGCGCAGTCGGACTTTCCGGCTCGCGGTAGTATAAGAGTTGCAGCAACATCAGCAGGCTGAACGCCAGCATAAAGCCGGCCGCCGCCGTCTGTCCGTAGTCCTGATACAGCCACAATACCAGCGCGCCGCCGATCATCTTGCCGCCGCGTGCCGCCATTGTTTGAATCACGCCACCGAAGCCGCGTTCGCGGTGCGGCAGGACGATGCACGACAAGCCCAGCATCGCGCAGCCGTACACTGCCGACATTGCTGAGAGCAAAACGCAGCAGGCCAGAAGTAGCGGGAAGTTCTGCGTGATGTCGGTACAGGCCATCAACCCGAACACCGCCGAAAGCCCCAGCGTCGCCGTCAGCAGCCAGCCGCGAAACCGTCCGAACTGCCCCGCCGGCCGCCGTTCCATCAGCGCGGCAAACAATACCTTCGCCGCTTCGATTCCGCCGATCAAATGAATCCAGCTCAGTTGGTTCAGGCTGTAACCGTGGTTTTTCAGAATAGCGACCAGCGCGACCAGATAAAAACCGGTTAGCGTGAATTTGTAAGTGCTGCCGCCGATAAGCAGCAGCCAGTCGCGTGAGTTTGGGGAAGTCTGATTGTCGGACATCACATGATTCTTTTGAAGATGAGGCAAATAAAGGGACAAGGCCGTCTGAACATATTGGGTGGCAATACTTGATTTGTATTTAAATAGGTTTAGTATCTTTTCAGACGGCCTTCAATGCTTCTTCTGCGCGAAACAGGGCGGTTGTTTCATCTGCTTCGACGATGTAGTTCACGCCCAGCGCGGGGCCGAGTTTGGACGATTGTTCGCGGAAGAATGCCAGTTGCGCTGCGTCGGGTTCGATAAGGAGCATGGCGGCGCAGCGTTCGGACAGTTGCGGCCGATGTGCCTTTATCCATTCGATGTAAGTTTTGCGATCGGCAATGCGCTGTTCGTCGCTCACCTGCCGCCGCATCGGGGTGCAGACGGTGGCGAAGCGGGGGTTTTGGTTTAACAGGGTTTCGAATTCGGCCAGCCAGTCGGCGAAGTCGGCGACGTGGGTCAGGTCGGTCAGGTAGATGGTGCCTTCGGGCAGGGTTTTGGCGGGGGTGAAGTAATGCATGGGATTCCTTTGGGTGTTTTGGAGGAATAAACGGTAGGTCGGGCATAAATGTCCGACCTATGTTTTTTCAGACGGCCTCCATCATTTCAGCTTCGTCTAAAACTTCCATTCCGCGCTCACGCCCACGCTTCTGGGGCGTTGGTAGAGCGCGTCTTGGCGGTCGGCGCTGGAAATGAATATGGGTTGGCGGCGGTTGAACACGTTGTCGGCGTAGAGCGAGACGCGGCCTTGTTTGAAGTTGTAGGCGGTGTAGAGGTTGACTTGGTTGTATGCGCTGATTTTGCCTGATTCGGCATTGTCGGCGGCGGAGTAGTAGCCGCCGTAGAAGCGCACGTCGCCGCCGGCTTCCCAGCCTTTGTCGTTCAGGTATTTCACGCCGATGTTGGCGGTGTATTTGGGCGCGCGGCCGAGTTTGTTGCCTTCGATGCCGCTGTCGGGGTAGCTTTTAATTTTGGTGTTGAGCAGCCCCAGTCCGGTGGTGAGTTTCAGGCTGTCGGTCGCCTGCCAGTCGGCGGCGAGTTCCGCGCCGTAGGTATGGACTTTTTTAGCGTTGCGGATGACGACGGAGTTGGTGCCGAGATAGAAGGGAAGCTGCATGTCGCGGTAATGGTTCAGGAACAGGTTGCCGGAGAGTTGCAGGCGGCGGTCTGCGCTGCGCCAGCGGGTGTACCACTCGTAGTTGTTCACATATTCGGGTTCATAAGTGTAGGTTACGACGGGGCGGCCGAAGGTGATGCTCGCGCCGCCGGGGTTGTAGCCGCGCGCGGCTTTGATGCCGCTGACCCATTGGTCGGTGGGTTTGAAAGCGATGTCGATTTTGGGCAGGAACACGGTCTGGCCTTTGTCTAAATCAAGGTGCAGCGCGCCGCTGCCGCCGCTTCGTTTGTGCGTTTCTTTTTCAATGCGGGCGGCGGCTGTGATGTCCCATTTTTCGCTGGGGCTGTATGTGGTTTCGGCAAACAGGGCGCGCACGCTGTTGCGGTCGTCAAAGGTGTTGCGGCCGCCGACGCTGCGGATGTCCACCCATTCGTCTTGTTTGCTGCGGAAGTAGTGCAGTCCGGCAAGGCCTTTCAGACGGCCTTTGTTGGAAAAATGCAATACCGGCTCCCATTGCAGTTCGCGGCCTTTGAGTTCGGCGGGCACGCCTTGCGGACTGACGGTCATCGGCAGGTGCAGCCGCTCGTTGTGGTAGCGGCCGTAAACCAGTTTGTTTTCCAGTTTCAGATAGTCGTTAAGCTGCCACGATACGTCCCAGATGCCCGATGTCGATCCGGTTACGAACACGGGTTTTTCTTTTAAAAAACGGCGGCTGGCAGTGTTGCCCATGATTTCATTTTGCGGCGTGCGCGAACGGATGTGGTTCAGCGTCAGGCGGCTGTAAAAATCGGGATGGTTTTCGGGCGTGAGCAGGAGTTTGAAGCGCACGTTGGAGTTTTCCACGCGGCGCGGGTTGCCGGTCGGCTCATAGGACACGAACGGCTCGTAGCTTTCGCGCTGCTGCCGTTCCGCGCTCAAGCGGAAGGCAAGGTTGTTTTTCACAATCGGACCAGACACTACGCCGGCAATGTTGCGCGTTTTCTGGTTGCCCAAACCCAAGCGCAGCGCACCTTCCCATTCGTCGGTCGGGTCTTTGGAACGCATCACCACCGCGCCCGCCACAGCGTTCTGCCCGCGCACATGGCTTTGCGGCCCGCGCAAGACTTCCACTTGCTGCATATCCCACAGCGACTGCGTGCCGAAGGCGTATTCGTTGTAAGTGGCGGAGCGGCCGTCTATGGACAGGTTCAGGCGCGGCCGCGTGCCCGCAAAAAACGCCACCGCGCCGACGGCGGGGCCGGAGCCGTCCACGCCGCGCACGGTTGGCAAATCGTTGCCGCTGCCCAAGTCCACCGTATTCACGGTTTGTTTCAGCAGGTCGGTGGCGGAAAGATTGTGGCCGATGCGGTCGATGTTCGGCGTGGAGAAAACGTGGTTAGACGTGGCGGTTTCAAAGCCGCTGCGGTTGGTGCGTTCGCCGGTGACGACGACTTCTTCCAACTGCACCTGTTCCGCATCTTGCGCCGCATCGGCGGCATAAATCCATTCGGAGGCGAAAGCGGCAGCAAGCAGCAGCGGCAGGCGGCGGAGGGTAGGTTTCTGCATTTCCTTATCCTTTCAGACGACATACGTCGGAGCGGATTGAACATCAGACAATCCAATTGCTCCGTCAGTATGCAAATATTTGTGTTTACACATTTACATAAAACAAACTATTAATGTAAAGTATAAGAAATAAGAAACAGGAATGCAAGTGTTTATCATTCACTTTGTTTCCCCTCTTATCGTGAATTGTCCAAAAAAATCCCTCTCCTATTTGGGGGAGAAGGTTGGAGGAGGCAGATTCTGTAATCTTCATGAATTTGGCCTGATAAGCCTCCGACAGCCTCTATCAGTAGGGCAGTGAAGGAACAAGGAACGAGGCCGTCTGAAAGCCCGCCGTATTGCCATTGCCGCCGAGGGGAAATATAGTGGATTAAATTTAAATCAGGACAAGGCGACAAAGCCGCAGACAGTACAGATAGTACGGAACCGATTCACTTGATGCTTTAGCACCTTAGAGAATCGTTCTCTTTGAGCTAAGGCGAGGCAACGCCGTACTGGTTTAAAGTTAATCCACTATATGATGGGTATCCGACTTGCGGATAACTTTAATGAACCTCCTTTATGAACAAAATCAAAACCTTCCTACCGTCATGACTGCCAGTAAACAACAAACCATCATCGACACCGCCCGCCGTCTGTTCCGCGAACACGGCTTTTCCGCCGTATCCGTAGGCAGCATCTGCGCCGAGGCCGCCGTCAGCCGCGTTACCTTTTACAAATATTACAGCGGTAAAAACGCACTCTTGCAGGCAATCGTTACCGAGCAGAAAAACCGCGTCCGTGCCGAATTTGAAAATCTGCTTGCACGGCAATGCAGCCTGTGCGAAGCCGCCGAGGCTGTGTTTGCCCTGCAAAGACAATCGTTTGAAGAACTCTATTCCGCCGCTTTCCTGCGCGACATCGAAGAGAACACCGATTTGGAGCTGGAGCGGTTTTTCCACGAATTGAACGAAGAAAAATACGCCTTTATGCGCGGATTCTTCCACACCCTGCAACAACGCCGCCTGATTCAGCCCGATTTGCCGGTGGAACTCATCGATCTGTTCATCCGTCAGGCGGATATATTGATGCGCCATCCGCAACTGGCCGCGCTTTATTCCGCCGCGCCGCAAAAGCTGCCGCAAGACGTATTAGGATTGCTGCTGCACGGTTTGTCAGGGAAAGAATAGATAAAAAAGAATAGAAAATTTTAAATATGAATATTCAGACGGCCTTTCGGTAAATAGCTACCGAAAGGCCGTCTGAATGTCTAAACGCGTTTACATACCGCAGGTTTTGGGTTTGTTTGCCAGAATATTGATGACTTTGCGTTCGGTTTTTTGCGGTTCGATTTTGATTTCGCTTTCGTCTTCTTCGCTGCCGTCGGAGAAACGTTCCGGCATTTTTTCGCTATCAAACGCCAAATCGCCGCCGTGTTTCAGGCTTTGACCACGCTCCAAGCCGACAAAGTCGAAAAGCTCGGTATCGGCCAAATGTGATGGAACGACGTTTTGCAGCGCGGAGAACATAGACTCGATACGGCCGGGAAAGCGTTTGTCCCAATCGCGCAACATATCGCCGATGACTTGGCGTTGCAGGTTGGGCTGAGAGCCGCAGAGGTTGCATGGAATAATCGGGAATTGCTTCAGTTCGGCGTATTTGATTAAGTCTTTCTCTTTGACATACGCCAGAGGACGGATGACGATGTGTTCGCCGTTGTCGCTGACCAGTTTGGGCGGCATGGCTTTGAGTTTGCCGCCGTAGAACATATTCAGGAACATAGTGGCAAGAATGTCGTCGCGGTGGTGTCCCAAGGCGATTTTGGTGCAGCCCAATTCTTTTGCGGTGCGGTAGAGGATGCCGCGGCGCAGGCGGCTGCACAGCGAACAAGTCGTTTTGCCTTCGTCCAATACGCGTTTAACGGTGGAGTAAGTGTCTTCTTCAACGATTTTGTAGGGAACGCCGATGCTTTCGAGATAGGTCGGCAATACTTCTTCAGGGAAGCCCGGCTGTTTTTGGTCGAGATTGACGGCGACCAGTTCAAAATCAATCGGCGCGCTGGCTTGAAGCTGGCGCAGGATGTCTAAAAGGGCGTAGCTGTCTTTGCCGCCTGAGAGGCAGACCATGATTTTGTCGCCCGGCTCGATCATGTTGAAATCGTTAATCGCATCGCCGACGGCGTGGCGCAGGCGTTTGCTGAGTTTGTTGTTTTCTAATTCTTGCTTGGTTTTTTTGGACATGGCTGTTTGTGCTTTGAAATAATAGAAAAATTTAAGGGCGGTATTGTACCGCAAAAGAATAAAGGCCGTCTGAAAAACTGCGCCTGCTTGGTTGAAGCGGCGTTTTCAGACGGCCTGATATTTGTGCTTTATTTGATTTGAAGGGCGGTGATTTTGATTTCAACCTTCCAATCGGGCGAAGCCAGTTTCGCTTCCACGCAGGCGCGGGCCGGAGCGCGTTCAGGGGCTGTCCATGCGTCCCAGGCTTCGTTCATGGCGGCGTAGTCGTTCATATCGGGCAGATATATGGTGGCTTCTAAAATGTGAGCCTTGTCAGATTGGCATTGTGCGAGCCACGAATCGATTTGTGTCAAAACATTTTCAGTTTGCGCTTTGGCATCGGCTTCAGGATTTTCGGGAACCATGCCGGAGAGGAAAACCAAGCCGTTGGCTACGACGGCTTCCGAATAGCGTTTGCTTGCACCAAGATAGCGGATGTCCATGTTGTCTCCTGATTTCAAAAAGAAGGTATGGTAACATTGCAGTTGTTTACGTTCCACATTTAAGAGGGGCCGTCTGAAAAGGATGGCGGAAAACAACCCATGAGTAAAGCAGAATATCCGGTTACGCAGGCGGTGCGCTTTTTACGCAGTAAAAAAATCGATTTTGTCCCTTATGTTTACGCGTATGAAGAACACGGCGGTACGGCGCGTTTTGCCGAGTGCACGGGCAAGCCCGAGCATCAAGTCATCAAAACGATCGTCTTGCAGGATGAGCATAAAAAAGGCTTGGTTGTTTTAATGCACGGCGACAAACATATTTCTACCCGCAATCTGGCGCGCGAACTGGGCTTGAAACACATCGAGCCGGCAACGGCAGACCAGGCGGCGAAATGGACAGGATATTTGGTCGGCGGTACGTCGCCGTTCGGTATGAAAACCGCGTTGCCGGTTTATGTGGAAGAAAGCATTTGGGCTTTGGACGAGATTTTTATCAATGGCGGCAAACGTGGGTTTATTGTGGGCATGAAACCTGAAAACCTGCGGACGCTCAATCCGCAAGATGTTCATGTTGCAGTGGATGCATAAAGGATAGGAATAAAGATGAAACAATTAAATTTATACGAAATCTTGGGTGTGTCTCAGGATGCTGATATCAGCGTTATCCGCGAGGCTTACGGTAAATTGGTGGCCAATCCGGATATTCAGAAAGATGCGGAGCGGTTTAAAGCCATCGGACAGGCGTTTGAAGTATTGTCTCATCCGGAAAAACGTCTGGCTTATGATGCGGCTATGCAGTATGAATGTCAGGAAGTCAAAGATAATAGCTTCAATGATACGGCAGCCAATCATACGGCAAACTATAATACAGGGAGCAATAATACGGCGGCGAACGTGGTCAATACGTCCAAATCCGAAGTGAAAAACTATGTTTTTATTGCCTATGTCACATATGCGTTGGGCTTGTTTATTTGGTTTACCCCCGTCGTCGGTGTGATTTTGGCGTTTATCAAACGCGATGAAGCGCAAGGCAGCATTTACGCCAGCCATATTGATTATCTGATTAAGACATTTTGGGTGTCTTTGATTGGTATGGTTTTAGGGATGCTGACCATACTTATCTTAATCGGTTGGCTGATTTTGGCGGCAACCGGTGTTTGGCTCATTTATCGTGTAGTCGTCGGATTGATTAAACTGAATGAAGATAAGCCTGTTTCTAATCAAGGATGGTTCTAAAGCATGACATATTTATTGGCAAGTATCGTTTGCAGCGTGTTGGTTTCCGTACTGCTGAAAGTGGCGCGCAAGCAAAAAATCAATATCGAGCAGGCGGTAGCAGTGAACTATATCGTTGCCGTCACTTTGACCATGCTGGTGTTAAAGCCTGATTTGAGCAATCCGCAGGTATTTTTGCCGACTTGGTGGCTTTTTGCGGCCTTGGGTATATTGCTGCCAAGCGTGTTTGTCATTATGGGCAAATCCGTAGATGCGGCAGGTATCGTCAAATCGGACGCGGCACAACGCTTATCGCTGTTTCTGCCGATTGTCGCTTCATTCACGCTTTTCCATGAGCAGTTGACCGAAGGCCGTTTAATCGGTTTGGTATTGGCATTTACGGCACTGTTTTTCTTGCTTTGGAAAAGCGATGGAGGCAAGAAATCCGGCGGCCTCAGTGCGCAAGTAATGCTGCTTTTGGGCGTTTGGTGCGGCTACGGTGTCATTGATATTTTGTTCAAACAAGTGGCGAAAAGTGGTACCGCGTTTGCCGGTAATTTGCTGGTGGCGTTTTGTTTGGCCGGCATCTTGATGTTTGGCTACCTGTTTGCCAAAGGAAACAAATGGACCAAAGAGGGCATAGTAGGCGGTATGATTTTGGGCTGTCTGAACTTTTTGAATATTGTTACCTATATTTCGGCACACCAAATCATGAAGGATAATCCGACCTTGGTTTTTGCCGGTATGAATATTGGCGTGATTGTTTTGGGTACGCTGATCGGTGCGGCAATGTTTAAAGAAAAAATCAGCAGCATTAATGCAGCCGGTATCAGTATTGCTATTTGCTCGATAGCCTGCCTGTTTTATTGGCCGCAAATTCGGAGCTTGGTAGGTTAAAAATACTTATGCCGTCTGAAAATTTTCAGACGGCCTTATTTTTATTATAAAATAGCCATTCATGCGCCGATTTGGCCGTATGGAAATTATTTTACGCTTACGGGCGTTTCTATGTTAAACAAAGAAGTTGAACTCACACAATAATATCGATAGTGACATCATGAAACATATTAAAAAACACATTCAATGCGCCGTCCTCGGCATGCTGGTATTGTCCGGCTGTCAATCTTATCAGGAAGATCAAAGCCGCCGCAGCAAAATGGCTCAATTTGCGCTTAACCATCCCGTAGCCGCCCAAGTTATCGGTATGGAAGACGAAGGCTTAATCAATATGACCAGCAATGCCGCACGTTTTGCCGAGCGTTCAGGTTTGGACGACAAAGCAAACGGCGACAGCAGGGGAACACAAGTCAATGCCGTACGCCAAGCATTGTGGCAGGCGGCGATTGCTTCCAAGTTCGACAGCATTATTGCAGAAAAAGCAGGTAATGCGCGTCTGACGGATATGGAATTGCGTGAAGGTAAAGACGACTACTTCAGCCGTTACCTTGCCGACCAAGCGGTCGATCAACGCAACAACCGTATCGGCCGCAGTATCGGCAGTGCCAAACCCGACAGCGATATGAAGACGCTGGCGGCAAGCATTTTGTTCTACTACAACAAAGTAGGCTTATGGACGGCTTCCGAAGTGAACAACCGTTGGCGCATCAAACAGGAAAAACTTTCAGACGGCCAGTATGCCGAGGCATTGAAAAATATCGCCAAATTGGATCAAAACGGTATGACCGAACAGGAACGTAATAGTTATAAAACCGGTACGCTCAGCGAAATCAAACGTTCGGTCAAAGCCATACGTCAAGTCGAAGACTGATTTTAAGACTTCATTATTGAAAGGCAATTGTTATGAATTTCCCTCCGCGTTATGTCTCAAACACCCGTATGCGCCGTATGCGTAAAGATGATTTTTCACGTCGTCTGATGCGCGAGCATACTTTGACTGCAGATGATTTGATCTATCCGGTTTTTGTATTGGAAGGCCAGAATCAGGAAGAGGCAGTCCCATCCATGCCCGGCGTCAAACGCCAAAGTTTGGACAAATTGTTGTTTACCGCTGAAGAGGCACTGAAGCTCGGCATTCCTATGCTAGCTTTGTTTCCCGTGGTAACGCAAAACAAAACCGAGTTTGCTGAGGAAGCTTATAACCCTGAAGGCTTGGTGCCGACAGTAGTACGAACCCTGCGCGAGAAATTCCCAGAGTTGGGTATCATGACCGACGTTGCCTTGGACCCCTATACCATTCACGGCCAAGACGGTTTAACCGATGAAAATGGCTATGTCCTCAACGATGAAACCATTGAAGTTTTGGTAAAACAGGCTTTGTGTCATGCTGATGCGGGCGCACAAGTCATTGCCCCGTCAGACATGATGGACGGACGTATTCTTGCCATCCGTGAAGCCTTAGAAGATGCTGGACATATCCATACGCGCATTATGGCGTATTCGGCAAAATATGCTTCAGCGTTCTATGGCCCGTTCCGCGATGCCGTCGGCAGCTCCGGCAATTTGGGTAAGGCAGACAAGAAAACCTACCAAATGGACCCTGCAAACACTAATGAAGCCTTGCACGAAGTAGCATTGGATATTCAAGAGGGCGCAGACATGGTCATGGTAAAACCGGGTCTGCCATATTTGGATGTCGTCCGTCGAGTTAAAGACGAGTTCGGCGTACCGACTTATGCTTACCAAGTTTCCGGCGAATATGCCATGCTTCAGGCTGCCATTCAAAACGGTTGGCTGGATGGCGAAAAAACCATTTTGGAAAGCTTATTGGCATTCAAACGCGCCGGTGCCGATGGTATTTTGACTTACTATGCGATTGAAGCGGCAAAATTGTTGAAGAAGTAAAATAAAGAAATAAATCAAAAAGCGGCAAACAGTGTTTATCCTGTTTAGCCGCTTTTGTGTATTACTTAAGATTGGCTCAATAGGGCCCGACTAAGGTTCATTTTTTTAAAATCTAAAGAGTTTTGCATAAATAAAGGCCGTCTGAAAAACAGTTTCCTGATTTTTCAGACGGCCTTATATAATTTAAACCTTAGTGGTGGCTACAACCGCCGTGGGTTTCACGCAAAGCTTCGGCTGCTTGTTCGTCAGCGTGGTAGCTGGAGCGAACCATTGCGCCGATGGCGGCATTGGTAAAGCCCAATTCGTATGCTTCTTTTTCAAAAACTTTGAATTGGTCGGGCGTTACATAGCGCAAGACGGGCAAGTGGCCGTCTGAAGGTTGCAGATATTGGCCGATGGTAATCATCTCGATATTGTTGGCACGCATATCGCGCATGATTTCGCGCACGTCCTCGTCTGTTTCGCCCAAGCCGACCATGATGCCGGACTTGGTCGGGATATGTGGCATCATTTCTTTGTAGCGGCGCAGAAGCTCGAGGGAGTGTTGGTAGTTGGCACCCGGACGGGCTTTTTTATACAGGCTCGGATGGGTTTCCAAGTTGTGGTTCATCACGTCGGGCGGTGTTTCTGCCAAGATTTCCAGTGCGATATCCAGACGGCCGCGGAAATCGGGAACAAGGATTTCGATTTTGGTATTCGGACTGGTTTCGCGGATAGCTTTAATGCAGTCGGCGAAGTGTTGGGCGCCGCCATCACGCAGGTCGTCACGGTCGACGGAAGTAATCACGACATAGCGCAGGTTCATGGATTTGACGGATTCTGCCAAGTGTTTAGGCTCGTCAGGATCCAACATATTGGGACGACCATGGCCAACGTCGCAGAACGGGCAGCGGCGGGTACAAATATCGCCCATGATCATAAATGTGGCTGTACCCTTGGTAAAGCATTCGCTGATATTTGGACAAGATGCTTCTTCGCACACGGTATGCATTTTTTGTTCACGAAGAATATTTTTGATTTCAAAGAATTTCTTGCCCGGTAATTTGGCGCGGATCCATTCGGGCTTTTTCAATTTTTGTTCCAATGGAACAACTTTAATCGGAATACGTGCAGTTTTGTCTGCACCTTTCAGTTTGATGCCGCGTTTGGGGTCGTTTTTTACTTCTTCACTCATGGTGATGTGTTCTTTCTGTCGTTATAAAGGCCGTCTGAAAAGCTTATCGTAGTCTTTATGACCTAAGGGCTTGTGGGTTCAGAGGGGCAGTTAAAAGATGGTGTTGGGGTCGAATATTTTCAGACGGCCTTATGCCAGCTCTTTTTGTAAATGCTTGGTCAGTTTATCTGCAACTTCTGCCAAACTGGGTGCCGGAGAGACAAAGTCGGCAATTTGGGTCATTTCCATACCGGCATAACCGCAGGGGTTGATATGGGTAAACGGACTTAAATCCATATTCACGTTAAGCGCCAAGCCGTGGTAAACGGAACCGTCTTTGATACGTAAGCCCAGAGAAGCGATTTTACGCTCGCCGACATAAACGCCGGGACGTTTTGGATCGGCTGCTGCTTCGATGCCGTATTCTGCCAAGGTGGCGATGATGCTGTTCTCAAGTGCGGAAACGATATGGCGCACACTGGTCTTACGGCGTTTGAAATTGATCATCGTATAAACGACCAATTGGCCGGGACCGTGGTAGGTAATTTGACCGCCTCTGTCAATTTGGACAACGGGTATATCGTCGCGAATGAGGAGGTGTTCAGGTTTTCCGGCCAAGCCCTGGGTGAATACGGGCGGATGTTCGACCACCCATAATTCGTCTTCGGTGTTTTCGTCACGCGAGGCATTAAATGCCTTCATGGCTTCGAAAGTCGGCAGGTAATCGACCAAGCCTTTGTGCACGATTTTCATTACAGCACCACTTTTACCAATTCGTGTGAAGTCAGGTCGCGGTAGATATTGTCGAGCTGCTCTTGGTTATCAACATTTACTTTGACGGTTGCGCTGGTGTAGTTGCCTTTGCTGCTTGGGCGCGTAGTAATGTGGTGCGGCTCGGTGTCGGGAGCATGTTTGCGCACAGTTTCCAAGATGGCGGATTCAAATTCGGGATGAACTGCGCCCATGACTTTTACAGGAAAGGTGCAAGGGAATTCAATTAATGATTTTTTTTCGGTTGAGTCTGTCATGGTTTACTACCTTGTTTGGTTAGCCAGGGCCGTCTGAAAAGTTTTCAGACGGCCCGAAATCCGATATATTTTATCGTAAACGTCCATATCGGGCTATAAAAATGATGTTTTCGAAAATAGGTGCGGATAAGCTGTTTTCAAGTCTTGAAATGCAGCGCTTCAGCCCAATTTTGAGCTACATTCTGATTTAACAATGATTGAGATTTCTAACTATGCCGACAAAAGACAAATATTTCGAGGAATACAGTGCGCTGGCTACCTTGCCTTTACGCGATGTCGTGGTGTATCCGCATATGGTATTGCCGCTGTTCGTCGGTCGTCCTAAATCGATTGCGGCCCTTGAGGCGGCAATGGCCAATGATGATCCGGTTTTCCTGTTGGCCCAGCTTGACCCTAATACAGAAGACCCTAAAGCTGAAGACTTGCACCAGACCGGTACGGTTGCCCAAGTTTTGCAGGTTTTGAAGCTGCCTGACGGTACCGTTAAAGTATTGGTAGAAGGTATCCGTCGTGCGCGCGCGTTGACGGTTGATGAAACAGGCGGATTGTTTTTGTCTCATGTTGAGGCGATTGATGAGAATAGCGACAAAGACAATCCTGAAATTGAGGCCTTGCGCCGTACTCTGCTGACTCAATTTGAGCAATATGCGAAGTTGAACAAAAAAATTCCTGCCGAAGTTATCAGCACCATCAGCAGTATCGATGACAACAGCCGTCTTGCCGATACTATTGCCGCGCATTTGCAGCTGAAATTGGAGCAGCGTCAATATGTGCTGGAGACTGCCGGTATTGTTGACCGTTTGGAATTTCTACTGGCGCAGTTGGAAGCCGAACTCGACATCATGCAGGTTGAGAAACGCATCCGTGGTCGCGTGAAACGTCAAATGGAAAAATCCCAACGCGAGTATTACTTGAATGAGCAAGTGAAAGCGATTCAGAAAGAGTTGGGCGAAGAGGACGAGCGCGACGAGCTGGATGCGCTGGAAAACAAAATCAAAGAAGCAGGCATGAGCAAAGAGGCTGAAGAAAAATGTCTGTCTGAATTGAAAAAACTGAAAATGATGCCGCCGATGTCTGCGGAATCTACTGTCGTGCGCAACTATATCGATACTTTGCTTGAGCTGCCGTGGAAGAAAAAATCCCGTGTCAGCAAAGATATTGCCAAGGCTGATTTGATTTTGAATGCCGACCACTATGGTTTGGAAAAAGTCAAAGAGCGCATTTTGGAATATTTGGCTGTTCAAAAACGTATGGACAAGCTCAAAGGCCCGATTTTGTGTCTGGTTGGTCCTCCGGGGGTGGGTAAAACTTCCTTGGGTGAGTCGATTGCCAAAGCCACAGGTCGCCAATATGTGCGTATGGCCTTGGGCGGCGTGCGTGATGAAAGCGAAATCCGAGGCCACCGCCGTACCTATATCGGCTCTATGCCGGGCAAAATCCTGCAAAACATGGCGAAAGCGGGTGTGAAAAATCCATTGTTCCTGCTGGATGAAATCGACAAGATGGGCAGCGATTTCCGCGGTGATCCGGCCAGTGCATTGCTTGAAGTGCTGGATCCTGAGCAAAACAACAAGTTCGCCGACCACTATGCCGAAGTCGATTATGATTTGAGCGATGTGATGTTTATTGCCACTTCAAACAGCTTAAATATCCCGACTCCGCTGCTTGACCGTATGGAAATCATCCGTCTGTCCGGTTATACGGAAGACGAAAAAATCAATATCGCCATGCAATACCTTGTGCCGAAACAAATGAAGCGCAATGGTGTGAAAGAGGGCGAGTTGGTGGTTGATGAAAGTGCGGTGCGCGATATTATCCGTTACTACACCCGCGAGGCCGGTGTTCGCTCGTTGGATCGTGAAATTGCCAAAATTTGCCGCAAAGTGGTAATGCAGGTTACCTTGAGTGAGGACAAGAAAAAAGCGTCCAAATCCAAAACAGTAAGCAAGGCTAAGCCTAAAGCGATTAAAGTTACTGAAAAAAATCTGCATGACTATCTGGGCGTACGCCGTTTCGACTATGGTGTGGCCGAAAGCGAGAACCGCATCGGTCAGGTAACCGGTCTGGCTTGGACCGAAGTCGGTGGCGAGTTGTTGACTGTTGAGGCAGTAGCTTTGCCGGGCAAAGGTACGATTCAATGTACCGGCCAACTGGGCGATGTCATGAAAGAATCGGTATCGGCTGCATGGTCGGTTGTCCGTTCTCGTGCTGAATCAGTGGGTCTGGCTCCTGATTTTTACGAGAAGAAAGACATTCACGTCCATGTGCCTGAAGGTGCGACGCCAAAAGACGGTCCGAGCGCAGGTATTGCCATGACTTTGGCGATGGTTTCTGCCTTCACCAAAATTCCGGTGCGTGCAGACGTGGCGATGACCGGCGAAATCACTTTGCGTGGCGAAGTCTTGCCGATTGGCGGTTTGAAGGAAAAACTGCTGGCTGCTTTGCGCGGCGGTATCAAGCATGTATTGATTCCAAAAGACAACGTCAAAGATTTGGAAGAAATCCCTGAAAATGTCAAAACCGGTCTGACCATTCATCCGGTCAAATGGATTGATGAAGTGTTGGCTTTGGGTTTGGAAGCTCAGCCTGAGCAATGGGCGGCTGAATTGGCGGTTGACGAAACTCCGCAAACTTCTAAGACGAAGTCAAGAACAAAAGCAACCAAGCATTAAGTTGGTCGTCTGATGTTGCAAAAAATGTGGTTTTGCCCTGAATGCCACAAAAATAGGGCAATTCCACATCTTTTACTTGACATGATAATTTCAGAATTGCTATAAAGTGCGTATGTGCTTTAAAAGTGCTTAAGCCCCGAGTATTCGGGCATTTCATCATTTTTTACGATAGGAAGGGACTAATTGTGAACAAGTCTGAATTGATCGAAGCAATTGCTCAAGAAGCCGGCATTTCCAAATCTGCTGCGCAAAAAGCTTTGGATGCTACTACTAATGCCGTAACCAATGCGTTGAAAAACGGCGACACTGTTACTCTGGTCGGTTTCGGTACTTTCTACGTCGGCGAACGCGCCGAACGTCAAGGCCGCAACCCAAAAACTGGCGAGCCTTTGACTATTGCTGCTGCTAAAACTCCTAAATTCCGTGCCGGTAAAGCATTGAAAGACGCTCTGTAATTTAGAGTCTTTCCCTGAATGGGAATAAAAAACCGATTTGATTCGGTTTTTTATTTTGAAGGCCGTCTGAAACCTTTCAGACGGCCTTTAGTTTGTTGAGTGCATAAAAAGGCTGAAATCCTAATGATAAAAGGATTTTAGCCTTTTTAGTTTATCTTGTTACATTTGATTTTTATATTGATATACCTTATCATTAAGGGAAACAATAACAGTATTCAAAACAAACCGCACTTATCGAAAGAAGGGGCAAATAGCCATTCGTAAACAATCTTTCAAATGTGCTACACATTCATCATACTTCTCACGTTTTTTCAATAATCTATTTTTAAAACAAAAAGAAAAGAGAGACTTATGTCTGCTGTTCCTTTGTCGCGCCTGAAAAAAGGCGCAGTCGTACATATTGATTCCATTGCTCCCAATCCTGTTTTTGGTGATTTGGATACCTTGGTAACCCGTCGTCTTGCAGATTTGGGTTTTTCCAGCGGAATGCCGTTGCAAGTGATTGCAGTGGGTGGTTTTGGGAGAGGCCCGTTTGCGGTACGTTTGGGTAACCAATCTCAATTTTCCCTGCGTTCGGAAGAGGCCGGGAAGATTATGTGTCGTATCGTTGAGGCCGTTTAAGGCCGTCTGAAAGAATAAGGAAAAATGATGGAACTAAGCTATTTTGCCTTGATTGGCGCGCCAAACTGCGGCAAAACCGTTTTGTTCAACGGTTTGACCGGCTCACATGCCAAGGTTGCCAATTATCCGGGCGTAACTGTCGATAAGCGCGAGGGCGCCTTCCTCGACGACGAGGCCGTCCGCATTATCGACCTGCCGGGCACATACAGCCTACGCACGACCAGCCCCGACGAAGCGGTGGCGAAAGATGTAATGGTAGGCAAGATGGGCATTCCGCCCGATGCCATTATTGCCGTTGCCGACGCGACCAACCTGCGTATGACCCTGCGCATGATTTTGGAACTGAAAACGCTGGGACTGCCTATGGTGGTGTCGCTGAATTTGAGCGACGTGGCCCGCAAAAGGGGCTTGAATATCGACGCGGCCAAACTGAGCGAGTTGTTGGATGCACCTGTTTTGGAAACAGTTGCAGTGAGCGCGTCGGGTGTACAGGCTGTACGCGAAGCCGTGGCGAAGCTGCCGCGCAAACGCTCTTTCCCCGCAAACCCCGCCTCTGCCGAACGCACGCTCGATGCGCTGGATAGCGACAAACTTTATCAAGAAGTCGAATCGATTTTGGCACAAGTGGTACGCACCCAGATGACGCTGCCCGCATGGCACAAAAAACTCGACGACATCGTGCTGCACCCCGTCTGGGGCATGATTATGCTGCTGGTCATCCTGTTTATGGTGTTCCAAGCGGTTTACACATGGGCGGCGCCGATTATGGACGCCATCGAAGGTGGCTTTACCGCGCTGGGCGAATGGATAGGCGCCAACATGGAGCCGGGCATCCTCAGCGACTTGCTCGTCAACGGCGTCATTGCCGGTTTGGGCAGCGTGTTGGTGTTCCTGCCGCAGATTACGATTTTGTTTGCCTTTATCCTGCTATTGGAAGACTCAGGCTATCTGCCGCGTGCAGCCTTCCTGCTGGATAACATCATGGCAAAAAGCGGTTTGTCCGGCCGTTCGTTTATTCCCCTTTTGTCCAGCTTTGCCTGTGCCGTTCCTGCCGTGATGTCGGCGCGTACCATTAACGACCCGCGCGAACGCCTTGTTACCATCGCGGTTGCGCCGTTGCTGACTTGTTCCGCACGTTTGCCAGTGTATGCGCTGATTATCGCCGCTGTTATTCCTGACCGTACAGTGGGTGGGATTTTCAACCTGCAAGGCCTGACATTGTTTATTCTTTATATCGTAGGCATTCTGTCGGCTGCATTGGCAGCGTATATCATGAAACGCTTGGCGCGGATGAAAGGCAATGTGCAACAATTCCCACTTTTGATGGAATTGCCGACTTTCCGTACGCCTAACTTCAAACACATCATGACCAGCTTGTGGGATAGGGTAAAAGCCTTCCTGAAACGCGCGGGTACCATCATTTTTGCGTTGGCCGTGGTTCTGTGGGGCTTGGTAAGCTGGCCGCAACCGCCTGAAGGCGCAACCGGTGCCGCCATCGATTACAGCTTGGCAGGTACGCTTGGTCATGCTATTCAGCCGTTTTTTGCACCTTTGGGCTTTACTTGGGAAATGTGTATCGCCATGATTCCGGGTATTGCCGCGCGCGAAGTGGTCGTTGCCGCATTGGGTACCGTTTATGCCGTCAGCGCATCGTCTGAAGATGCAGTACAAAACGCACTGATTCCTATCATACACAACAACTGGGGCCTGCCGACTGCCTTTGCCTTCTTGGCTTGGTATGTGTATGCTCCGATGTGTGCCGCGACTTTGACCGTGATTAGACGCGAAACCAAATCCACGAAAAATATGCTTATGATTACAGGCTATTTGTTCCTGATGGCTTATTTTGCCGCATTCGTGGTTTACCAACTTTCTTCAAGGATACTATCGTCATGACTCAATATATTATCGTCGGCTTGATTATGCTCGCCTGCGTATTCTTCCTTTTGCGAAAATTCGTGTTCAAACCGAAAAAACGCGACTGCAGCAGCGGCTGCGGCAAATGCGGCGGTTGCGGTTAAATATTGATAACCAGAAAGAAGAAAGGTCGTCTGAAAAGAGGTTTCAGACGACCTTTTTAACGCAAACCGTTATAATAACGCCCCATCCATTTACACAATACATTCATTCCATAAAGTCATGAAAACCCTGCTCCAACTCCAAAGCGCCGCACAAAATTTCGCCGACCACTATAAAAACCAAACCGACGAACGCCGTGAAAAAGACACCTTTTGGAATGAATTTTTTGCGATTTTCGGCATTGACCGCAAAAACGTCGTCCACTTCGAATATGCCGTTAAAGACCCGAGCAACAACACCCAATTTGTCGATGTCTTTTGGGAAGGCATCTTCCTGGCAGAACACAAATCCGCCAACAAAAACCTAGCCAAAGCCAAAGAACAGGCGGAGCGTTATTTGCAGGAAATCGAGCGCACCAAGCCGTCTGCCTTACCTGAATATTACGCCGTCAGCGATTTTGCCCATTTCCACCTTTATCGTCGCGAGCCTCAAGAAGGCGCGGAAAACCAATGGCAATTCCCGTTGGAAGAATTGCCCGAATACATTACGCGCGGCGTTTTTGACTTTATGTTCGGCATCGAAGCCAAAGTCCGCCAAATTCAAGAAGAAGCCAACATTCAAGCGGCGACGGCGATTGGCAGACTACACGATGCCTTGCAGGAAGAAGGCATTTATGAAGAACACGAACTCAGGCTCTTCATCACGCGCCTGCTTTTCCTCTTTTTTGCCGACGACAGCGCTGTTTTCCAGCGCAACTACCTCTTTCAAGACTTTTTAGAAAGCTGCAAAGAGGCCGATACGCTCGGCGACAAGCTCAATCAACTCTTTGAATTTCTCAACACACCCGACCAAAAGCGCAGCAAGACCCAAAGCGAAAAATTTAAAGGTTTCGAATACGTCAACGGCGGTCTTTTCAAAGAACGCCTGCGCACCTTCGACTTCACCGCCAAGCAGCACCGCGCCTTAATCGACTGCGGCAATTTCGACTGGCGCAACATCAGTCCCGAAATCTTCGGCACGCTCTTCCAATCCGTCATGGACGCGCAAGAGCGGCGCGAAGCGGGCGCACACTACACCGAAGCCGCAAACATCGACAAAGTCATCAACGGCCTCTTTTTAGAAAACCTGTGCGCCGAATTTGAAGCCGTCAAAGCCCTCAAACGCGACAAATCCAAAAAACTCGCCGCCTTCTACCAAAAAATCCAAAACCTGCAATTCCTCGACCCGGCCTGCGGCTGCGGCAACTTCCTTATCGTCGCCTACGACCGCATCCGCGCCCTTGAAGACGACATCATCGCCGAAGCGCTCAAAGACAAAGCAGGCGGCTTATTCGACAGCCCGTCCGTCCAATGCCGTCTGAAACAATTCCACGGCATCGAAATAGACGAATTCGCCGTCCTTATCGCCCGTACCGCCATGTGGCTCAAAAACCACCAATGCAACATCCGCACGCAAATCCGCTTCGACGGCGAAGTCGCCTGCCATACGCTGCCGCTCGAAGATGCCGCCGAAATCATCCACGCCAACAGCCTCCGCACACCTTGGCAGGCGGCGGACTACATCTTCGGCAATCCGCCCTTTATCGGCTCGACCTACCAAACCAAAGAGCAGAAAAACGACCTCGAAAGCATCTGCGGCAATATCAAAGGCTACGGGCTGTTGGATTACGTCTGCAACTGGTATGTCAAAGCCGCCGGCATCATGGCGCAGAATCCCCAAGTTCAGACGGCATTTGTCTCCACCAATTCCATCTGCCAAGGCCAGCAGGTCGAAATCCTTTGGGGCAGCCTTTTGAACCAAGGCATCGAAATCAACTTTGCCCACCGTACCTTCCAATGGACGAGCCAAGCCGCAGGCAAAGCCGCCGTCCATTGCATCATCGTCGGCTTCAGCCGCAAACCGCAAACGTCGTCTGAAAACGGCGGCGCAAACGCTTCGGCAAATCCCGCTCTGCCCAAATACCTCTACGACTATCCCGACATCAAAGGCGAACCCGTAAAAAACGCCGTAGCCAACATCAATCCTTATCTGATTGATGCGCCCGATTTGATTATTACCAAGCGCAAAACCCAAATCAGCAGGGAAAATGAAATGTGCAAAGGCAATCAACCGACCGACGGTGGCAACCTTATCCTTTCCACTGATGAAAAAGAAGCTTTGATTGCCGCCGAACCATTAGCGGAACAATACATCTGCCCCTTTATCGGCGCCGAGGAATTTATCAACGGCAAAACCCGTTGGTGCCTGTGGTTTCACGGCGTATCCGACGTCAAACGCAACCACGACCTGAAACAGATGCCCAAAGTCCAAGCCCGTATTCAGGCGGTCAAAGCCATGCGCGAAGCCAGCAGAAAAGCAGCCACGCAAAAAAAAGCGGCTACCCCGTGGCTCTTCGACGAAATCCGTCAGCCTTCAGACGGCAATTATCTTGCTATTCCCGAAGTATCATCGGAAACACGTCGTTTTATTCCTATTGGTTTCTTATCTTCTGAAAATATTGCCAGCAACAAACTTTATATGCTCGCAAGCGATACGCCGCTTTATCATTTTGGTATCCTCAACTCTACTATGCACAATGCTTTTATGCGTACCGTTACTGGTAGGTTGAAAAGTGATTTCCAATACTCTGGTGGCATTGTGTACAACAACTTTCCCTTCCCAGAAAGCTGCCGTAAATCCAACGATGACGAAACTGCCTGTCAGGAAACCTCGGGCAAAAAAGGCAAAACGCCAAGGCCGTCTGAAAACAATCCCCTCCGTTCCGCCATCGAAGCTGCCGCCCAAGCCATCCTTGACATTCGCGAGAAATACCGCGCTGATGCGCTTGCTAACGATCTGCCTCCCCCTACGCTCGCCGAACTTTATGCGCCCGACGCAGGCTATCCCGACCTCGTCAAAGCACACGCCACCCTCGACAAAGCAGTAGATAAAGCCTACGGCTACAAAAAAGGCAAAAACACCGATGATGAGGCAGAACGCGTCGCCTTCCTGTTTGACCTATACCGAAAGGCAATAGAAAGCGAAAACACCAAGCCGCCCAAAAAATCCAAATAAAGGCAAACGGCAAATCCGGCTTGGTTTATAACCAAACCTGATTCGCCGGAAATATCGGTTTTTCCCCATCTCATTACTTCACAACAAAAATGCCGTCTGAAAACTTTTCAGACGGCCTTTTTTATTGCTCTATGGCTTTTCAGATTCAAAACTAGGTATCTAGGACTTAGCACTAAGATTTATTGAACGGGAAGTCTGAAATGTCCGGTGATGGTGTAGCGATAGAGGACATCGTCTTCACGGGTTCCCGAACCGATATTATGGATAATCAGGGGTCTGTCGCCGATTTTGCGGTCAGAGACAATGCCGATATGGGGACGGTTGCCTTTTAGTTCCCAAGTTACGATATCTCCGGCTTGATAGTCTGCATCTTGAACGGCCCAGCCTTGACGCGTGAAATAAGTCATTAGGTTAGGGACGCGGCGGTGGTCGATATTGGTATCAGGTTGTTTCAAACCCCAGCGTTTCGGATAGACGGAAAAATTCCGACTCATATCTTGATGAACAAGCTCTTGTAAATCGATATTTTGCTCACGCAATGCACGGATGACCACATCTGTGCAAACGCCTTTTTCCATCGGTACATCGCCCATTGGATATTTGAGCTTGGTGTAAGCAGGGTCGTAACGAAGGGTTTTGCCAATTTGGTTGCGCGCAGATTGTACGATTTGCGGTGATGGTTCTTCGGGTTCGGTAATTTCTTGTTGTAGGAAATCGGTATTAATACTTAGGATAGAATTGTGATTGCGGGCAAAAAATACAACTGTTGTAATCAGAAGGATAGAAAGCGCAATACTAAGAACTATGGGCTTAAAGGCTATTTTGTGTTTCATGATATATGCACGGCTTAGATGTTGTCTGCATTATTATCAGATTTTTGGGTGGGTTGGCAATGCATAATGGGAAAATGGTCTTGAGCAAGTATGTACGGGCAAATAATAGATGAGTGTTATTTGGGTATTACCAAAACATTTTTCGTAAATATAGATTTAAAATTGGCACATGATAAAAGGCCGTCTGAAAACTTTTCAGACGGCCTTGGCTATTGAAGAAGGCTTATTTCAAGGCTTCTAACAGCTTTCCGTGTATTCCGCCGAAACCGCCGTTGCTCATGACCAAAATATGATCGCCTGCTTCGGCATTTTTCACGATTTCGGCAACAAAGGCATCGAAGTCTTTGCCTACGTGCAGTTTGTCACCTAAAGGCGCGAGGGCTTCGGCGACGTCCCAGTCCACGCCGCCGGCGTAGCAGAATACTTGGTTTGCATCGTTTAAGCTTGCGGGCAGGGCGGCTTTCATGGTGCCGAGTTTCATAGTGTTAGAACGTGGCTCGAGGACGGCGAGGATGCGGGCATTACCGACACGTTGGCGCAGGCCTTCGATGGTGGTTTCGATGGCGGTCGGGTGGTGGGCAAAGTCGTCGTAAACAGTGATGCCGTTTACCGTACCTTTGATTTCCATACGGCGTTTGACGTTTTTAAACGCGCTCAAAGCTTCGCAGACCGTCTGAATATCGACGCCGGCATGACGTGCGGCAGAGATAACGGCGAGTGCGTTCATGCGGTTGTGTTCGCCCATCAGTTCCCACGCGACGTGTCCGACTGTTTCGCCGTGATGGCGTACGTCGAACGAGCCGTCGGCATGGACGGTACCAACCTGCCAGCCTTGTTCGGTACCAAATTTTTCTACGGGCGTCCAGCAGCCTTTGTCTAGAGTATCTTGCAGGCTTTGTTGTTGGCCGTTGCAGACGATGAGGCCTTCAGACGGCACGGTGCGTACCAAATGATGGAATTGGGTTTGAATGGCGCCCAAATCGGCAAAAATGTCGGCGTGGTCGAATTCCAGATTGTTCAAAATGGCGGTACGCGGACGGTAGTGTACGAATTTGGAGCGTTTATCAAAAAAGGCGGTATCGTATTCGTCGGCTTCGATAACGAAAAACGGAGATTTGCTGTTCGGATCTTGGCGCGGCGTTTGCGGCAGACGGGCGGAAACGCTGAAGTTTTCCGGTACGCCGCCGATGAGGAAGCCCGGCGCGAGTCCGGCATATTCCAAGACCCATGCGAGCATGGAGGCTGTGGTCGTTTTGCCGTGTGTCCCTGCCACGCCGAGTACCCAGTGCCGGTGCAATACGTTTTCAGCCAGCCATTGTGGGCCGGAAGTATAAGGCAGGCCTTTGTTCAAAATGGCTTCAATCACATCCATGCCGCGTTTGGCAACATTACCGATAACGTAAATATCGGCTTTAAATTCGTCTAATTGAGCAGCATCAAAGCCTTCGTGTACGTCAATGCCCAAGGCTTCAAGCTGGGTACTCATCGGCGGATACATCTTGGCGTCGCAACCGCTGACTTTAAAACCTGCTTCTTTGGCAATAGCCGCTACGCCGCCCATAAATGTGCCGCCGATACCGATAATGTGGATGTGTTTCATGATAAGACTGTCTTTGGATAAATTAATTTTAAAGCCGTCATTATAACGGAGTTTGGATAAAGGGGTCGTCTGAAAAGTAAAGCGGCAATTAAGAATAGGGAAAAATATGGGGGATTTGATTTTAGAAGTAGGGCGTTGAGGTTTTTAAGTATGGGATTGGGTAATTTATTTTTTGGAAAGAGTTATTTGATACGGTAAAGTCGTTCATGAAGGTCAAGGGAAGCATTGCCTTGAATTCCTCCATACTTGATGGCGTGAGGTTTTCGGTAACCAGTTTATTTGGATAGACTTTAGAAAATGGATGGTTGTTGTTATTAAAATAATGCCGTCTGAGAAATAAGTCTTGATTAAAACAAGTCATGACTTTTTTCAGACGGCATTTGTATTCTGTATTTTGCGATTTCTATTAAAGCGCTGCTTCCGAGCGTTCACCGGTACGGATACGGATGGCTTCTTCAACCGGATAAATAAAGATTTTACCGTCACCGATTTTGCCGGAATGTGCGGTTTCTAAAATGGCATCAACAGCTTGATCGACTTTATCGTCAGCCAATACCAATTCGATTTTTACTTTAGGCAGGAAATCAACCGCGTATTCTGCGCCGCGATAAATTTCCGTATGGCCTTTTTGGCGGCCAAAGCCTTTCACTTCGCTAACAGTCATGCCGGTAATGCCGATTTCAGTCAGGATTTCGCGTACATCGTCGAGTTTGAAAGGTTTGATAATAGCTTCGATTTTTTTCATATTGAGTCTCCTTATTTGCGAAAAGGCCGTCTGAAACATTCAGACGGCCTTTGTTCCATCAAGTTCGTTCAAATTTTATTTGAGTGAACTTATTTCTTTTTCTGAGCCGGCAGGTCGGTACATACGCCCAATGCCACTTCCGCAGCCATACCGATGGATTCGCCCAGGGTTGGGTGTGGGTGGATGGTTTTACCGATATCGGCTGCATCACAGCCCATTTCAATCGCCAAGCAGACTTCGCCAATCATATCGCCACCGTTAGGACCAACGATACCGCCACCGATGATGCGGCCGGTTTCAGCATCAAAAATGAGCTTAGTGAAACCATTGTCGCAACCGTTGGCAATTGCACGGCCAGAAGCAGCCCATGGGAAGTTGGCTTTGGTGATTTTGCGGCCGGAGGCTTTGGCAGACAACTCGGTTTCACCAACCCATGCCACTTCAGGAGAAGTGTAGGCAACGCCCGGAATAACGCGCGCGTCGAAGTAGGCTTTGTGGCCGGCACAGTTTTCAGCGGCAACGTGGCCTTCGTGAACGGCTTTGTGTGCCAACATCGGTTGACCGACGATATCGCCGATAGCGTAGATGTGCGGCACGTTGGTGCGCATTTGTTTGTCCACTTCGATAAAGCCGCGGTCAGTTACGGCAACACCGGCTTTCTCAGCGCTGATCAGTTTGCCGTTAGGCGCACGACCGGCAGCTACCAGTACGGCATCGTAACGTTGTGGCTCTTTAGGCGCATTTGTACCTTCGAAGGTAACGTAAACACCGTCTTCTTTAGGCTCAACAGCAACAGTTTTGGTGTTGATCATGATGTTGTCAAAACGGTATTCGTTTTGTTTTTGCCATACTTTAACCAAGTCGCGGTCTGCGCCTTGCATCAGGCCGTCCATCATTTCAACAACATCCAGGCGAGAACCCAGAGTGCTGTAAACCGTACCCATTTCGAGACCGATAATACCGCCGCCGATGATCAACAGTTTGCCCGGTACTTCTTTCAGAGCCAGTGCACCGCTGGAATCGATGATGCGTGGATCTTCAGGAATGAAAGGCAGTTTGGTTACGCGGCTACCTGCTGCAATGATACAGTTTTTGAAGGCAACGATTTTTTTCTCGCCGGTAGGAGTCGCTTGCTCGTACACGTCGCCGGTAGTCAGCGACACTTCCAAGTGGTGCGGATCTAAGAATTGGCCGTCGCCTTGGATAACGTCTACTTTACGGCCTTTGGCCATACCTGCTAAACCGGTGGTCAGACGGGAAACCACGCCGTCTTTGTAGCCGCGCAGCATGTCGATATCGAGTTCAGGCTCAGGGTATTTGATACCGTTGGCAGCCAAGTGACGTACTTCATCGATAACGGCAGCGTTGTGCAACAGGGCTTTGGAAGGGATACAGCCGACGTTCAAGCAAACGCCGCCCAAAGTTTTGTAACGCTCGACGATGGCAACTTTCAAGCCTTCGTCAGCAGCGGCAAATGCAGCAGAATAACCGCCAGGGCCGCCACCCAATACAACTACGTCGTATTCGGCATCGGCAGAACCGCTAAATTGAGCAGCTTGAGGAGCAGGAGGGGCTTCTTGTGCAGGAGCAGCTGGTGCTTCGGCTTTAGGAGCGGCAGCCGCACCTTCGGCTTCAACGACTGCAATCAAGCCGCCTTCGGAGATTTTGTCACCCACTTTAACTTTAACTTCTTTAACGACACCTGCAACTTCGGCAGGTACGTCCATAGTCGCTTTATCGGTTTCCAAAGTAATCAGGGTATCGTCCACAGCAATGGTGTCGCCTACATTTACTTCAACCGCAATAATATCTACGTTTTCGTGACCGCCAATGTCGGGCACTTTTAATTCAACTAAGCTCATGTCTAATCTTTCTGAATGATGTTTGGACTTCTTTTTTCAGACGGCCTGAGTAAAAAGGCCGTCTGAAAATGCTCGTATTACAGAGTAATGCGGCGGAAGTCTTTCAACAGGTTAGCCAGGAATACGGTAAAGCGCATACCGGCGGCACCGTCGATGACGCGGTGGTCGAAGGACAGGCTCAATGGGCACATCAGGCGAGGAGCGAATTCTTTGCCGTTCCAAACCGGTTTGATTTGAGATTTGCACACGCCCAAGATGGCAACTTCAGGAGCATTCACGATTGGCGTGAAGCCTGTACCGCCGATACCGCCCAAGCTGGAAATGGTAAAGCATGCGCCTTGCATTTCTTGTGGTTTGAGCTTGCCTTCGCGGGCTTTTTTAGACAATTCGGTCAGCTCTTGGCTGATTTGTTTCAAGCCTTTTTGATCCACGTCTTTGATTACTGGAACAACCAAGCCGTTTGGTGTGTCGGCTGCGAAACCGATGTTGAAGTAGTTTTTCAGCACCAAGTTGTCGCCATCCAAAGAGGCATTGAATTCAGGGAAGGCTTTCAGCGCAGAAACAGAGGCTTTAATGATGAAGGCCAATGGGGACAATTTCACGCCTTCGCGTTCCCATTCTTTGTTCAGCTGTTTGCGGAATTCTTCCAATTCGGTCATGTCCGCTTCTTCGTGTACGGTAACGTGAGGAATCACAACCCAGTTGCGAGACAGGTTTTGACCGGAAATTTTCTTAATGCGAGACAGTTCTTTAACTTCGATGTTGCCGAATTTAGAGAAGTCAACTTTAGGCCATGGCAACAAGTCCAAACCACCGCCCAAAGAGGCAGCAGCAGGTTTGCCTGCACCGCTTTGCATAACGGATTTAACGAAGGCTTTAACGTCTTCGCCCATGATACGGCCTTTCAGACCGGTACCTTTTACTTGGCCCAAATCTACGCCCAATTCGCGCGCCAGTTTACGTGCAGAAGGACCTGCGTGAGCTTTGGCAAACGCAGCTTCGTCGATTTTGGCAGGAGCAGGTGCAGCTGGCGCAGGCGCAGCGGCTGGTGCAGCAGGAGCCGGAGCGGAAGCTGGTACAGGTGCGGCAGCTTGAGCGGCAGGAGCAGGGGCTGCTGCGGCAGAGCCGGCAGTTTCTACTTCGATAATGGCAGAGCCTTCGGATACTTTGTCGCCAACTTTCAGGAATACGGCTTTAACCACACCGGCTTCGGTACATGGTACGTCCATAGTAGCTTTGTCGGTTTCCAAAGTAATCAGGGTGTCGTCAACGGCAACAGTGTCGCCCACTTTAATTTCAACGGCAATAACGTCTACGTCAGAGTGGCCGCCGATATCAGGTACAACAACTTGTACAGTAGCGCCTCCGGCAGGAGCGGCTGCAGGCGCAGCAGCAGGAGCTTCTGCCGCAGGGGCCGGAGCGGCATCAGCAGCGGCAGCACCGGTTTCAACGGTCAAAATAACGCCGCCTTCAGAGATTTTATCGCCAACTTTAACTTTAACTTCTTTCACGACGCCGGCTGCATCAGCAGGTACATCCATAGTGGCTTTGTCGGTTTCCAACGTAATCAGGGTGTCGTCAACGGCAATAGTGTCGCCTACTTTAACTTCTACGGCGATGATGTCGACGTTTTCATGACCGCCGATATCAGGGACTTTGATTTCTACGATACTCATTTGAGTTCCTTTAATGTTTTCAGTTTGATGCCGTCTGAAAACTGTTTCACACGGCATCGGTACAGTTTGTTTAAACCATTCAAGCATTCGGTTTTCAGACGGCCTGATGTCTGAATGAAGCAAACAGGCCGTCTGAAACATCAATTAGCGTTTCCAGCTAGGGGCTGAATCGGCTTTGATACCATATTTTTCAATGGCTTGTTGAACGGTTTCTTTGCTGACTTTGCCTTGCTCGGCCAATGCGCTCAATGCAGCAACGGCAACGTTGTAGCGGTCAACTTCAAAGAAGCTGCGCAGGTTGGCACGGCTGTCTGAGCGACCGAAGCCGTCAGTACCTAAAACGTGGTAGTCGTTAGGGATGTAGGCACGGATGCGGTCAGCATAGCTACGGATATAGTCGGTAGCGGCAATCACTGGGCCGTCATGACCTTGCAGTTGAGAAGTAACAAACGGTACTTTTGCAGTTTCCAAAGGATTCAGGCGGTTGAAACGTTCTGCTTCGATAGCGTCGCGATGCAACAGGTTGAAAGATGGGCAAGACCAGATGTCTGCTTCCACGCCGAAGTCGGCTTTCAACAATTCAGCACCGGCAATGACTTCTTGCAGGATGGTACCGGAACCCATCAGTTGAACTTTCTTGTCGCCTTTGCCGCCGGCTTTCAGCAAGTACATACCTTTCAGGATGTCTTGTTCCACGCCTTCAGGCATATCCGGATGAGCGTAGTTCTCGTTCATCAGGGTGATGTAGTAGAACACGTCTTCGTGGTTAACATACATGCGGCGCAAGCCATCGTGTACGATAACGGCTACTTCGTATTGGAATGTCGGATCGTAAGAAACGCAGTTTGGAATCAAATCTGCTTGAACATGGCTGTGGCCGTCTTCGTGTTGCAGACCTTCGCCATTCAGTGTTGTACGGCCGGCAGTACCACCCAGCAGGAAACCGCGTGCATGCATATCGCCTGCTGCCCATGCCAAGTCGCCAACGCGTTGGAAACCGAACATAGAGTAGTAGATGTAGAAAGGAATCATGGCAAAGTCGTTGTTTGCGTAGCTGGTCGCAGCAGCAATCCAGTCAGCCATAGCACCTGGTTCGTTAATACCTTCTTGCAAGATTTGACCGTCAACAGACTCTTTATAGAACATCAGTTGGTCTTTATCTTGAGGAGTGTATTGTTGGCCTTTAGGGTTCCAAATACCGTATTGACGGAACATGCCTTCCATACCGAACGTACGGCTTTCATCTGGAACGATAGGCACCACGCGTTTGCCAATTTTTTTGTCTTTCAGCAAAGTAGACAGGATGCGGACGAAAGCCATGGTGGTTGAGAATTCACGGTCACCGCTGGATTTCAGTTGAGCATCAAATGCAGACAGTTCAGGCACTTCCAGAACTTCTTGGGTAGGTTTGCGTTGAGGCAGGTAGCCACCCAAAGCTTCACGGCGTGCATGCAGGTATTTGTATTCTTCGCTGTCAGGAGCAAAAGTCAGGTAAGGCAGGTCGCCGCTGTCGATTTGCTCGTCGGTAACAGGAATGTCAAAGCGGTCACGGAATTGTTTCAGAGACGCTTTGTCCATTTTTTTAGCTTGGTGGGCAACGTTTTGACCTTCACCGGATGCACCCATACCGTAACCTTTAATGGTTTTCGCCAAGATTACAGTAGGTTTGCCGTCGGCGTGGTTCACTGCGCGGTCGTAAGCGTTGTACACTTTTTGAGGATCATGACCACCACGGTTCAATGCCCAAATTTCGTCATCAGTCATATCGGCGACCAATGCTTTCAGTTCAGGTGTATTGAAGAAGTGTTCGCGAACGTATGCACCGTCTTTGGATTTGTAAGTTTGGTAGTCACCGTCCAAGCACTCTTCCATACGTTTGCGCAGGATGCCATCTTTGTCTTTTGCCAAGAGGCGGTCCCAGCGACGACCCCAAATGACTTTCACAACATTCCAGCCTGCGCCGGCAAAGTTGCCTTCCAGTTCTTGAATGATTTTGCCGTTACCGCGTACTGGGCCGTCCAAACGTTGCAGGTTACAGTTGATGACGAATACCAAGTTGTCCAAGCCTTCGCGTGAAGCCAGAGCAATAGCACCTTGGCTTTCAGGTTCGTCCATTTCACCGTCGCCACAGAATACCCATACTTTACGGCCTTTGGTTTTAGCCAGACCGCGAGATTCCAAGTATTTCAGGAAGCGTGCTTGGTAAATTGCCATCAATGGGCCAAGACCCATAGATACGGTTGGGAATTGCCAGAAGTCAGGCAACAGGTGAGGGTGAGGGTAAGAAGGCAGACCTTTACCGTCAACTTCTTGACGGAAGTTGTTCAGCTGGTCTTCAGTCAGACGGCCTTCAACGAACGCGCGTGCGTAGATGCCAGGGGCAACGTGGCCTTGGAAGAATACCAAATCGCCTTCTTCGCCTTCGCCTTTAGCTTTCCAGAAGTGATTGAAGCCGACTTCGTACATAGTGGCGGCTGATTGGAAAGATGCAATGTGTCCACCCAATTCCAAATCTTTTTTACCCGCGCGCAAAACGATAGCGGCAGCGTTCCAACGAACGAATGCACGGATGCGGTGTTCGATGTTTTGGTCGCCGGGGATGCCTTTTTCGTCTTCTACGGAAACGGTGTTCAAATATGGAGTAGTGGTGCCGTGAGGCATACGGATGCCTTTGTCACGGCTGTATTTGACCAAACTTTCCAGCAGATACTGAGCGCGCTCGCTGCCTTCATATTCTAAAACAGAGCTTAACGCGTCTAACCATTCTTTGGTTTCAATTGGGTCAACATCGTGTAATTGGGTGGACATAATATCTATCCTTGTGTTGAGTGTTTTTCAATGACGGAGTATTACTCCGATATTTTCGTTTATCAACAAATGTGAGTTAAAAACGAAAATTCCTAGAGTCAAATTCGAAAAAAGTTTTAATTACTGAAATATTTTCAATACGTTATAACCGTTGATAAAAAATCAGAAAGAATTGAACTTTTTACAAACCAGCTAACCTGCAAATGCTATCAGTAATTGGGCAAACTGGCAAATTGTGCTGTAGATATTGATAGGATTTAGAGGTTGAAATTAAGATTTTTTTAAAAGAGTTATGTAGCTTGTTTTTAAATCGAGATATTGAGTGGATACAGTAAAAAAGCATCAGATATTTGAGAAAGTTTATTCGAATATGAAAAATATTTTTCAAATTTTGTTGTAAATAGAAAATTAAATTTAGATTATCTGGTTTTTTACAAAGAGAATAGGCCGTCTGAAGACTCTAAAGAGATTAAGGAGAAATGGGATTTGAAGATGGCGATTGTTGAGGAAGGGTAAATGAAAAAAATGACATGTACAGGCTACTTTAGCGCTGACATGTCATTTATGTAGGAAGTTAGAATTTCAGACGGCCTCTAATTATCAGTAGAGCCTTTTTGAGAGAATTGCTTCCATTGAGTCAGAAGCTCTTTGAGAACGTCTTGCTGTTCATGTCCATGTTGGATGGCTTCTTGCAACCAGAAGCAAGCATTGTTGATGTCTTTTTTTACACCCATGCCGTGATAATACAGGCAGGCAAGATTATATTGAGCCATCGTGTCTCTTTGTTTGGCCGCTGCTTCAAACCATTTTGCAGCTTGGGCGTAGTCGACAGGTACGCCTTGTCCGCAGTAATACATCATACCTAGATTGGTTTGGGATTTACTGTGTCCACGTTCTGCGGACTGATGGTATAACTCCAGTGCTTCAGCGTAATTCTGTTTGCGTTTTAAGCCATAGTGCGCTGCAAATGCCAGCTTGTACAGACGCTCGGCTTCCTGACGTTGGAGGGCGATTTCTTTGGTTAGCTCATAGTTTTGCTGGTTATTCAATGCGCTGTCAGACAGAAGTTTTTGGTAAGCGGCAAGATTACCTAAATCAGCCGAGCGTTGATAATATTGGCGTGCGGTGTCAGCATCAACTGCTCGTCCCAATCCGTAGCGATAGATATCACCTAAAAGGCGCAAACCTTCCGGATCATTTTGATCAGCAGCAAATTTAGCGTGCTGATAGGCCTTCTGAGGGTCTCGTTCGGTGTTTTTGCCTAGCAGATAGATTTCGGCAAGTGCTACATGCGCGTTGCTGTCACCTTGTGCGGCAGCTTTTTCAAACCATTCCAATGCTTCAGCAGGATTTGATGCGGCTAAGAGTTCCGCAAGAGAAGTTTGCGCTGGAACAATGTCGTAATCGGCGGCAATACGTAAATGTTCGATTGCTTTTTCAGGATTTTGTGCGACACCTTGCCCCAATTTGTATTGGAGACCGAGTTGCCAGTGTGCTGCAATAAATCCCTGTGCAGCGGATTTCTGATAAAGTTTATGGGAATATTCCAAATCAGAAGAGCTGGAATATTGGTAATGTTGGGCTAAGAAGTATTGCGCCTGAGGATTTTGCTGTTCGGCAGCTTTCAATGCCCATTTGACTGCTTCTTGGTCATTGCCATTATCTGCATATAAACGCATGAGGCGTAGTTGTGCTGGGGCTAATCCTTCTTCAGCAAGCTCTTGATAGGCTGCAATGAGTTTTTCTATTTCTATTCCATTATTTTCTTGTAACTGGAGAAGATTATAGCGGGCGTATGGATGACCAGCTCTTGCAGCTTGCTTTAAATATTCAACTGCAATTGCTAAATCTTGAGCATTTTCGTGGTGTTCGATCAGGTATCCTGCCAGTTGAAATGCAGCCTCAACATGCCCGGCTTCTGCTGCCTCGCAGAGCAATGGGATGGCTCGTGCAAAGTCAGGAGGGTCTTGAGTGATCAATTTTTCTGCTAGAAGAAAAGATTCTTCATATTGTTGAGCATTCATCGGTTTGCTTTTATATTTTGCGAAGGATTAAGAATAAAATAATCGGCCGACAGAGTGCGGCCGTTATGATTTTGTAATTTTGAGGTTATTTACAAAAACAGACAACCGTATTTGTATTTTGATGCTTAGAATAATGGAATAAATCATTTCGTACTGCATAAATACAACAGAAGGATATGATTAAAGTGGGTCGAGAAAATACTTCTGCTGTTTATTCAGTTTAAATTATTCGTCGTCCGGTTTCTTACGCCACAAAACAAGTAATTTGCCAATATGTTGCACCAATTGAGCACCCAGTGTTTCACACAGGGCATTGCAAATTTCAATACGTTCAGCGCGATCATCGCCAAAAACACGGACTTTAATCAATTCATGTGCTGTCAATGCGGCATCGGTTTCTTTGATGACTGAGTCGGTCAAGCCTTGTTGGCCAACCATAACGACAGGGTGGAGGTGATGTGCTTGGGCTTTCAAGGCCAAAATTTCTTTGGTGCTTAATTTGTTGTCGCTCATATCAATAAGTATCCAATTAAAAAGAATAATGGCTATATTGTACGCGATTTAGAACATTTACGGGGGAAATAACGTACAATGCTGATTTTAACTTAAGCATTTCAAATCAAGATGGCTGTACGCTCAAAATCTTCAAAAGCATGGCTGCATGAGCACGTCAACGATCATTATGTCCATATGGCACAAAAGGACGGATATCGTGCCAGAGCGGCTTATAAATTATTGGAAATCAATCAAAAAGATAAATTAATCAAACCAGGTACGGTTTTGGCAGATTTGGGCAGCGCGCCGGGAAGTTGGTCACAGGTTGCAGCCAAGCTGGTCGGTAAAACAGGGGCGGTGTTTGCTTTGGATATTTTACCGATGGATGCGATTGATGGTGTGTCGTTTATTCAGGGTGACTTTAGGGAAGATGCCGTTTTGGAGCAGTTTGAAGCTTTATTGGATAATCGTCCGTTAGACCTTGTAATCTGTGATATGGCACCCAATATGTCAGGCAATGCCGTAACAGACCAGGCACGCAGTTTTTATTTGTGTGAACTGGCCTTGGATTTTGCCTCCCAACATTTGAAAACCGGAGGCAGTTTTTTAGTGAAGGTGTTTCAAGGCGCGGGTTATCAAGAGTATACGGCGGCTATGCGTGAAATTTTTGCCAGTGTACAAACTCGAAAGCCGGATGCTTCCCGCAATCGTTCCAGTGAGATTTACCTATTAGGTAAAAATAAACGCTGACAATGTAGGGTGGGTGCTTTAAAATTCTTTCCCTTGATTTTATTTATTTTGTAACCATGGAGCCTGTTCAGTGGGGAATACCATTAAAAACATATTAGTCTGGGTAGTGGGTGGTGCTATGCTTTTAGCAGCATTCAATGCACTCAGCGATAAGCAGGAAGATAAACAGCAAATCGAATATTCTCAATTTATTCAGCAAGTTAATAGTGGCGAAGTATCCAATGTCAATATTGAAGGATCTGTTGTCAGCGGCTATCTGATTAAAGGTGAGCGCACCGATAAAACTGCCTTCTATACCAATGCGCCTTTGGATGACAACTTGGTTAAAACACTGTTGGACAACAAAGTACGCGTCAAAGTGACTCCGGAAGAAAAACCAAGCATGCTGGCCAGTCTGTTTTACAGCCTGCTGCCTGTTTTATTGTTGATCGGTGCATGGTTCTACTTCATGCGCATGCAAAGCGGCGGTGGCGGTAAAGGCGGCGCATTCTCTTTTGGTAAGAGCCGTGCACGTTTACTGGACAAAGATTCCAATAAAGTTACTTTTGCCGATGTTGCCGGTTGTGATGAGGCAAAAGAAGAAGTACAAGAAATTGTGGATTACCTGAAATCGCCTAACCGCTATCAAAGCCTGGGTGGTCGTGTACCTCGCGGTATTTTGTTGGCCGGTAGCCCTGGTACGGGTAAAACATTGCTGGCTAAAGCGATTGCCGGTGAGGCCGGTGTGCCATTCTTCAGTATTTCAGGTTCTGACTTCGTAGAAATGTTTGTCGGTGTCGGTGCGAGCCGTGTCCGCGATATGTTCGAGCAGGCCAAGAAAAACGCGCCATGTATCATCTTTATCGATGAAATTGATGCGGTTGGCCGTCAGCGTGGTGCTGGTTTGGGTGGTGGTAATGATGAGCGTGAGCAAACATTAAACCAATTGTTGGTTGAAATGGATGGTTTTGAAAGCAACCAAACCGTTATTGTGATCGCAGCAACCAACCGTCCTGATGTACTTGACCCAGCGTTGCAGCGTCCGGGCCGTTTTGACCGTCAAGTCGTTGTTCCATTGCCTGATATCCGTGGCCGTGAGCAAATCTTGAAAGTACACGCTAAAAAAGTACCTTTGGATGCATCCGTAGATTTGACCTCTTTAGCACGCGGTACCCCTGGTTTTTCAGGTGCGGATTTGGCAAACTTGGTCAATGAAGCAGCTTTGTTTGCCGGTCGTCGTAATAAAGTTAAAGTCGATCAAAGCGACTTTGAAGATGCTAAAGACAAAATCTACATGGGTCCGGAACGTCGCAGCATGGTGATGCACGAAGATGAAAAACGTGCGACAGCCTATCATGAGGCCGGTCATGCAATCGTAGCAGAAAGCCTGCCGTTTACCGATCCGGTTCACAAAGTAACAATTATGCCTCGCGGCCGTGCATTGGGTTTGACTTGGCAGCTGCCTGAGCGTGACCGCATCAGTATGTACAAAGACCAAATGCTGAGCCAGCTCTCAATCTTGTTTGGTGGCCGTATTGCTGAAGATATTTTTGTCGGCCGTATTTCTACCGGTGCATCTAACGACTTTGAGCGTGCAACTCAAATGGCACGCGAGATGGTAACGCGTTATGGTATGAGCGACAAAATGGGTGTGATGGTTTATGCTGAGAACGAAGGTGAGGTATTCTTGGGTCGCAGCGTAACCCGTTCTCAAAATATTTCCGAGAAAACCCAACAAGATATCGATGCAGAAATCCGCCGTATTTTGGATGAGCAATACCAAGTGGCTTACAAAATCTTGGATGAAAATCGCGATAAGATGGAAACCATGTGCAAAGCACTTATGGATTGGGAAACCATCGATCGAGACCAAGTTTTGGAAATTATGGCCGGTAAACAACCTAGCCCGCCTAAAGATTACAGCCACAATGTCCGTGATGACAAAGTAGAAGAGCCTGAAGCGCCTGTTGCTGAAGCTGCTGAACCTGTTGAGCAAAATGAGGTTCAGAATGCTGAGTCAGTAGAAGCAGACAAAACAGATAAATCTGTATAAGGCTTGAAACAGAAAACGGTAGATTTTAAGCTACCGTTTTTATTTTGAGGATAATCTAAAGGCCGTCTGAAAAGCTTCAGACGGCCTGATTTTATTTGGTTAATTACAAAACAGTCAAAGCAGCTTCGTAGTCAGGCTCGTTCGCAATTTCAGAAACCAACTCAGCGTGGAGAACTTGGTTTTGCTCATTCAAAACCACCACTGCGCGAGCAGTCAGTCCGTGTAATGGGCTTTCTGTCAGTGTAACACCGTAATCGTTAGAAAAGCTGCTGCGGAATGTAGAAAGTGTCACTACATTTTCCAAACCTTCTGCACCGCAGAAACGGGCTTGTGCAAACGGTAAATCGGCAGAAATGCACAAGACTGCGGTATTGTCCAAAGACGAGGCACGTTTGTTGAAAGTGCGGACGGACTGGGCACATACGCCGGTGTCGATGCTAGGGAAAATATTCAGCACTTTGCGTTTGCCTGCAAAGTCAGCCAATGATTTCTCAGATAGGTCTGCTGCTACCAATGTGAAATCAGGTGCAACTTGGCCGATGGCAGGCAAATTGCCGTTTGTAGAAATAGGGGAGCCTTGGAAAGTAACTTGAGCCATGATTCAGTCCTTGTGTCAGGGGGAAAATAGGATGGTCTGGGGTTTAGTAATGACGGCGACGGAAATAGAACATGCCTTCGCTATCAATTTCTAAAATATAGCGGCCGTTTTGTACGGCGGCATAGCCGCTTTTGCCTTCGGTATAAGGCTGCAAAGCAGCGTGTGAAATCAGATAGTCGGTCAGTTTGCTGCCGTCTTGGGCGATATTGTCCACCATTTTTGCAAAGACTGTGTGGCAAACTCCGTTGGCTGACCAGCCGGCTGAACCGCCTTTTTCATTTTTTTCCATGCATTGGCCGCTGATGATTTCTAAGTCGGTAGGGTGCTTGCCAATCAGATTGATGACGCCACCCTCTATGCCGTTAATCGGATAGGTACGTTGTTTTTTACCTTCTTTGGTTTCGCCTTCTTGAGCTGTACCTAAATCCAAACCGGCTATGGCTTGTTCATCGATATATTTAACTTTGAAGGTAGGTTTGGGTGCTTTGCCTGAAGTAATATCATTGGCTGCAGTATCTTCAGATTTACCGCCGCAGGCAGCCAATGAAAGGCTGAGCAAGATAAGGGGGAAGGTTTTTTTCATATGAGAAACCCTAGAAAATGATTATATTTCAAATGATAAACGATATTATGGCCGTCTGAAATTTTCAGACGGCCTTATTATTATTTCAACGGACGAATACCTACCGCATCGCGTACTTTATCCAACAATTCGCGTGCTTCTTTACGTGCTTTTTGTGCGCCGGCTTGCAAAATGTCTTCAATTTGAGAGGGTTTGGCTGTCAACTCATTGTAACGCTCACGCGACTCTGCGAGCTCGGCATTGATTTTTGCACCCAAGAGTTTCTTAGCCTCACCCCAAGCAAGGCCTTCGGCCAGCATTTGCGTGAACTCGGCAGTTTCAAACGGCGTGGAGAAGGCTTTGTAGATTTCAAACAGAGGACTTTCATCAGGCTGTTTCGGCTCGCCGGGTTCTTTCATATTGGTGATGATTTTGTTGACCGATTTTTGGGTTTTCTTGTCGTTTTCCCAAAGCGGAATAGTATTGCCGTAGGATTTGGACATTTTTCGTCCGTCCAAGCCGACCAAGAGTTCGACATTTTCGTCAATTTTTACTTCAGGCAAGGTGAAGAGTTCTTGGAAGCGGTGATTGAAGCGACCGGCAATATCGCGTGCCATTTCAACGTGTTGGATTTGGTCGCGACCGACTGGAACTTCATGGGCATTGAACATAAGGATGTCGGCAGTCATGAGGATAGGGTAGCTGTACAGGCCCATTTCCACGCCGTGATCTGGATCTTCCTGACCGTTTTCGGTATTTGCCTGTACTGCAGCTTTATAAGCGTGGGCGCGGTTCATCAGGCCTTTTGCAGTGATACAGGTCAGAATCCAGTTCAACTCCATCACTTCGGGAATATCGCTTTGACGGTAGAAAGTGGTCTGTTCCGGATTGAGTCCGCAGGCGAGCCATGTGGCGGCAACAGCTTGAGTAGATTGATGAATCATTTCCGGCTCATGACATTTGATGATGCCGTGATAGTCGGCCAAAAAGAGGAATGATTCAGTATTGGAATCTTGCGCTGCGCGGATAGCCGGGCGGATGGCACCGACATAGTTGCCCAAGTGTGGAATACCTGTTGTGGTAACGCCTGTTAAAACTCGTTTTTTGCTCATGAAAGTATCCTTCGGCACAAAGGCCGTCTGAAAATAAATATGGTGCCGATTATACCTGATTATTCTTGATTTTTCAGACGGCCTTTTGAGTAAAGAGTAACTGGATAATAAAAGTTATGCACATAAAATTATAAAAATAAACTTTATAAAACAACAATATATAAAAATTTGTTGATTAATGGAGTAAATAGCTATTGAGTTATCCACATTTGCGCTTATATAGGCTCTAACAGAATATATTTGAAGAGGAACTTAAAATGAGATTTGATAAATTGACTGCCAAATTTCAGCAAGCTCTGCAAGAAGGTCAAAGTTTGGCTTTGGCTGCGGACAGCAGCTACCTTGAGGCCGGCTTTATCTTAAAAGCGTTGCTTGACGATCAAAACAGCGGTGCTGCTGCGTTACTGGCTCATGCAGGTGTGAATGTGCCTCAAGTGAAACAGCGTTTGCAGCAGCATTTAAACAGCCTGCCGAAAGTGTCCGGTCAAGGTGGCGATATTATGCCTAGCCGTGAGCTGCAAGCTGTATTGAACTTGATGGACAAGGCTGCAACCAAACGCGGTGATGCCTATATCGCCAGCGAACTTTTCCTGCTGGCTTTGGTTCAGCAGAATGATGCGACTGGCAAAATCCTGAAAGAAGCCGGTGCGACCGAACAAAATATCAATGCCGCGATTGATGCGGTACGAGGAGGACAAAACGTGAACGATGCGAATGCCGAAGACCAACGCGATGCTTTGAAAAAATACACACTTGATCTGACTCAACGCGCCCGAGACGGTAAGCTCGACCCTGTTATCGGTCGTGATGATGAAATCCGTCGTGCGATTCAAGTATTGCAACGCCGTACCAAAAACAACCCTGTGCTGATTGGTGAGCCGGGTGTGGGTAAAACCGCTATTGTTGAAGGTTTGGCGCAACGTATCGTCAACGGCGAAGTGCCTGAATCCCTGCGTAACAAACGCCTGCTGGTTTTGGATTTGGCGGCTTTGATTGCCGGCGCGAAATACCGTGGAGAATTTGAAGAACGCTTGAAAGGCGTTTTGAACGACTTGGCTAAAGATGATGGTAACACTTTGATTTTCATCGATGAAATCCATACTTTGGTTGGTGCAGGCAAAACCGACGGCGCAATGGACGCGGGCAATATGTTGAAACCGGCTTTGGCGCGCGGCGAATTGCACTGTATCGGTGCGACTACTTTGGACGAATACCGTCAGTACATCGAGAAAGATGCGGCACTCGAACGCCGTTTCCAAAAAGTATTGGTCGGTGAGCCAAGTGTGGAGGATACCATCGCTATTTTGCGCGGTTTGCAAGAGCGTTATGAAATCCACCACGGTATCGATATTACCGACCCTGCTATCGTTGCCGCAGCGGAGTTGAGCGACCGTTATATTACCGACCGCTTCCTGCCTGATAAAGCGATTGATTTGATCGACGAAGCAGCCAGCCGCATCAAAATGGAGCTGGACAGTAAACCTGAGCAAATGGACAAACTCGACCGCCGCATCATTCAGCTCAAAATGGAAAAAATGCACGTTGCCAAAGAAAGCGATGACGCCAGCAAAAAACGTTTGGAACTGATAGACGAGGAAATCGACGGCTTGCAAAAAGAATACGCCGATTTGGACGAAATCTGGAAAGCCGAGAAAGCCGCCTCTTCCAGCACTGCCGACATCAAGAAACAGATGGACGACATCAAAGTCAAAATCGAGCAGGCCAAACGCCAAGGCGACTTTGCCCGCGCGTCTGAACTCGAATACGGCGAATTACCGAAATTGGGCGCACAGTTGCAAGCTGCGGAAAGTAACCCCGACGGCAAAAAACAAAACAAACTCTTCCGTACCGAAGTTGGTGCGGACGAAGTGGCCGAAATCGTATCGCGCATGACCGGCATCCCTGTGTCCAAAATGATGGAAGGTGAACGCGACAAGCTGTTGAAAATGGAAGAAGTATTGCATCGCCGTGTGGTCGGCCAAGATGAAGCCGTGCGTGCCGTGTCTGACGCTATCCGCCGCAGCCGTTCCGGTTTGGCCGATCCGAATAAACCTTATGGCAGCTTCTTGTTCTTAGGCCCGACCGGTGTGGGTAAAACCGAGTTGTGCAAAGCTTTGGCAGGCTTCCTGTTTGACAGCGAAGATCATCTGATTCGTATCGATATGTCCGAATACATGGAAAAACATGCTGTTGCCCGCTTAATCGGTGCGCCTCCCGGCTATGTTGGCTACGAAGAGGGCGGTTACCTGACCGAACAAGTCCGCCGCAAACCGTACAGCGTGATTCTTTTGGATGAAGTAGAAAAAGCCCATCCAGACGTGTTCAATATCTTGCTGCAAGTATTGGATGACGGCCGCTTGACCGATGGACAAGGTCGAACTGTTGACTTCAAAAATACTGTTATCGTGATGACTTCCAATATCGGTAGCCAACATATCCAACAAATGGGTACTCAGGACTACGAAGCGGTGAAAGAAGTTGTGATGGAGGATGTGAAAGAACATTTCCGTCCTGAAATGATCAACCGTATTGATGAAGTAGTCGTGTTCCATGGTTTGGATCAGGCCAATATTCGCAGCATTGCGAAAATCCAGCTTAAAGGTTTGGAAAAACGTTTGGAAGCACAACATCTGCATCTGAAAGTCGATGATGCTGCCTTGGATCTGATTGCCGAAGCCGGTTTTGATCCTGTGTATGGTGCCCGTCCGCTCAAACGCGCCATCCAGTCAGAAATCGAAAATGCGCTGGCAAAAGCATTGCTTGAAGGAAAATATGCACCTGATAGCACAATCCATGTTAAAGAAGAGGGTGGTAAGCTCTTGTTTGCATAAGGTTAAAACAATGTAGTATGCTGTTGTAAAAGGCCGTCTGAAAGAATTCAGACGGCCTTTCTTACTTATTGATTCACATCATATATTTATTATGTAATTTGATTATTCATTGAATTTTAGAGAATATTAATTGAAAATCTTGTGACATGGGTTGATAAAGAATGCGATATAATTCGACCTGTTTACCGAGGTTCTTGCTAAATATCTCATTTTATGTAATAATACTACAATGCAGAAACTGACTAATCAAAATCTTCACATTATTTTGTCGGAACGCTTAAATGATACCGACTTTGTTCTTATTCTCAATGCATTAATCAAATTTTTGCGCCGAGGAGGTAAAAAACAGGCTTCCGAACGTTTCGATTTGATTTTATCTACTTTAAAACAAGACGATGCTTTATGCCGTCAATTCAGCCTACGCTTCTATGCCTGGCTGTCTAAAGTTCACATCTATCCTGCGCTGATTAAGCTGGGTATTTTTTCGCGCCATAGTTTTACTCGGGAGATGGGCATACGGATTTACGAACGTTTCAGCCCGTCTTATAAAGATTTTTCCAATCTGCGCGAAGTATTTTTATATCTTTTTCACTCTAAAAACGATGATAAATGGTTGCAAACCCTGAGTTTGCGCCAATGGTTGAGTATGTATGAATTGTTGCAGGGTAAAGCCGATCCTGCTTTGCTTCAGACGGCCAGCCGACAGTTGGCGGATGCCCGTTTACGAGCGGTAGAAATGCTGTCTATTTGGATTGCATCCGAAGCGATTGAGCCGGATTTAATACGAATTGCCCCTCGTTTATTGGAGGCAGATTCGGCATTTGTCGCTTTACAACGTGAAATTGCAAAATTGGTAGAACACTATCGCCACAGCGAAGAAACTTACGATACGGCACACTTGGAGGTCATGTTTGACCAGTGTGACAAGCAAATTGAGTATCTGCGTCGTCGTGGTACAGGAGCAGGGTCTGGTTCATCAGTGAAAGTGGCACACTTGCTGGAGCGCCTGCAGCAAACCATAGGCCGTCTGAAACTGTTGACCAATATTCAAATCGAAACCGGCAGCCGTACCCGCTTAACCATCAATCTGATGAATGCGATGATTTACGCGGCGGTAGAGCAATACAGCACCAGCCACTTGCGTAAAAGCAGTATCCGAATGCTGGCACGCAGTATTACGGAAAACAAAAGTCATCATGGTGAGCATTACATTACGCGCAACCGTAGCGAATATTTCAAAATGTTTTATTCCGCAGCAGGTGGCGGCGTAATTATTGCTTTGATGGCATTGAATAAAATCCATATTGCGTCTTTGGGATTCGGCGAGTTTACTACTTCATTTCTTGCCGGACTTAACTACGGCTTAGGCTTTATGCTGATTCATATGCTGCACTGCACCGTTGCGACTAAGCAGCCTGCCATGACGGCGGCGAGCTTTGCCGAGCAGGTAGATTCAAATGAGGGCAGCAAAGCGGTGGACAATAAATTGGCAAAATTGCTGATTGATGTGTGCCGTTCGCAAAGTGTTGCCGTGTTTGGCAATGTATCGATTGCCGTATTGTTGGCAGCGGGGATTGCTTGGGCTTATGCCTACACGCATGGCCAGCCTTTATTGGACGAGGCGGTTACAGCCTATCAACTTAAATCTATTGAGATTTTTACTCAGCCGACCTTATGGTACGCTGCTATTGCCGGAGTATGGTTGTTTTGCTCGGGGATTATTGCAGGCTTTTTCGACAACCGTTCCGATTATCTGAACTTGCGTCAGCGCCTGCCTTTTAATCCGTTTTTACGAAAAATCATGCGTCCGCAGCTGCGCCGCCGTTTGGCCGCTTATATTCATAAGCATTACGGCTCGCTTATGGGCAATTTTATTTTTGGTATGCTTTTGGGGATGACCGGCTATTTTGGCCATCTTTTCGGCTTGCCGCTGGATATTCGCCATGTGGCGTTCTCTTCAGCAAATTTGGGTTATGCTGCGATTAGCGGCCATACAGATATATTCACTTTTATGCTTGGCTTGGCAAGTGTATTGGCAATCGGCATGGTAAATTTAGTGGTCAGCTTTTCTTTGGCTTTGGCTGTTGCACTCCGTTCTCGCGGTACGCGTTTGGGCAGTATGCGTAATCTGCTGAAGAGCTTCTGGAGTCAAGTGAAAGCTAATCCTTTGATTTTGTTGTATCCGGTTCAAGTGAATAACAAAGAAAACACGAAGTAAGATTGAAGAAAGGCCGTCTGAATATATACTTTTCAGACGGCCTTTGATTTAAACCGATAAAGATTAGGCTTGCAGAGAGGCACGGTTTTCCAAAACTTGGTCAATCAAACCATATTCTTTAGCTTCATCGGCAGACATATAATTGTCGCGGTCGGTATCGCGTTCCAAGTCAGCCAAATCGCGGTCACAATGTTTAGCAAGTAAGCGGTTCAGTTTCTCTTTGATTTTCAGCAGCTCTTTAGCATGAATTTCAATATCGGAAGCCTGACCGGCCAAGCCGCCGTTGATGAGCGGTTGGTGAATCATGATGCGGCTGTTTGGCAGGGCAAAGCGTTTGCCTTTTTCGCCTGCGGACAACAGGAATGCGCCCATACTTGCCGCTTGGCCCAAGCATAAAGTAGAGACATGAGGCTTGATGAAGTTCATGGTGTCGTAAATCGACATACCGGCAGTAACCGAACCGCCCGGAGAGTTGATATAGAAGAAGATATCTTTATCTGGGTTTTCGCTTTCCAAGAACAGTAATTGCGCAACAACCAGATTGGCAGATTCGTCTGTCACCGGGCCGATCAAGAAAACGATGCGCTCTTTCAAAAGGCGTGAGTAGATGTCGAATGCGCGCTCGCCGCGACCGCTTTGTTCGATAACGGTAGGGACAAGGTAATTATTGAAATCGAAGGACATTTTTGTCTCCTGTTAATGATGGAAAAGCACCAAAGCATTTAAAGCGCTTCGGTGCTTTTGATTGTCTGTTTTAGACGGCCTTAGAGCAATTAAGCTTGTGCGCCCATTACTTCGTCAAAAGACAGCGCTTTTTCAGTTACTTTAGCTTTGCTCAGAACGAAATCAACAACGTTGCTTTCTACTGCCAAAGAAGTCGGACCTTGCAGGCGGGAAGGCTCTGCGTAATACCAGTCGATAACTTCTTGAGGATCTTCGTAGCTTTCAGCGAAGTTGGCAACAACGGCTTTGATTTGGTCTTCAGTTGGCTCAAGTTTGTTTTCTTCAACCAACTTAGCCAAAATCAGACCCAAAGAAACGCGGCGTTCTGCTTGTTCTTTGAACATATCCAAAGGCAGATCCAAGTTGGCAGCGTCAGCCATACCTTGGTTAACGAAGTTTTGTTTCATTTCGTTTGCCAAGCGGGCGGCTTCTTCGTTGACCAACGCAACAGGAACTTGCAAATCGGCTGCTTTGAGCAGGGCGTTCATTACAGATTCTTTGGTTTGTTCACCGATGCGGCGCTCAACTTCGCGACTAACGTTTTTCTTCACTTCTTCACGCATTTTGGCAACGTCGCCGTCTTCAATGCCCAGAGCTTTAGCGAAGTCTGCGTCAACTTCAGGCAAAGTAGCTTCAGAAACGTTGTTCAACGTGATGGTGAATACGGCAGATTTACCGGCAATATCTTTACCGTGGTAGTCTTCAGGGAAGTTTACGGTAACATCTTTGCTTTCACCGGCTTTCATGCCGACAACACCGGCTTCGAATTCAGGCAGCATTTGACCTGCACCTAATACGAAAGCGTAGTTTTTAGACGCGCCGCCAGCGAAAGGTTCGCCGTCGATTTTGCCTTCAAAGTCGATGATGACGCGGTCGCCGTTTTGGGCTTCGCGGTCAACATGGTTGAAGCGGGTGCGTTGTTTACGCAGGATTTCTACAGTTTGGTCAACTTCGGCATCGCCAACAGTCGCAGTAACTTTTTCTACTTCTTGGGCAGATAGGTCGCCAATAGTTACTTCAGGGAAAACTTCAAAAATAGCGGCAACTTTGAAAGACTCTTGATCGTCTTGTTCTTCAACGCCTTCAAAGCGTGGGTAACCGGCAACTTTCAATTCTTGAGCAACGGCAACTTCGTAGAATTCGCGTTGTACCAATTCGTTGATAACGTCGTTTTGTGCGCTTGCGCCGTACATTTGGGCAATCATTTTGAACGGTGCTTTACCCGGACGGAAGCCGTCAACTTTTGCACGGCGTTGGGTTTGTTTCAGTTTTTTCTCAGTTTCTGCGTTGATTTTGGACCAAGGCAGAGACAATACTACTTTGCGTTCCAGATTTTCTAAAGTTTCAACAGTTACGCTCATCGTAAGCCCTTAAATTTGTTGTGTTTAAACGGTTATCCTTCTGCTCAGTATTCCGAAGAACTTCGGAAGCGTGCATAAGGTCAAAATTTAGCTGCTTAGTATAACACAATGTTTCACGAATAACATAAAAAGGCCGTCTGAAAAGTGGGAAATTCTTTTCAGACGGCCTTTGTGTTTTGATATTGTTGTTTTTTACAGCTGGTCTTTTTGTGCCAGAATCCGTCGGCTGCCGTTGATGTCTGCAGGAGAGAGAACACCGGCATTTTCAAGCGCATCTATTAAATTGGCGGCACGGTTGTAGCCGATGCGCAATTGGCGTTGCAGTGCGGAAATGGAAGTTTTCCGACTTTCCAATACGAAGGCAACGGCTTGATCAAATAACTCATCGCTGTTTGCGTTCGGATTGACAATATTGGTGGTTTCGATGGCCGCTTCGCCACTGAGCAGACCTTCCACATAATTGGTCGGAGCCTGTTCTTTGACGAAATTGACGACCTGATGCACTTCATCATCAGAAACAAATGCACCCTGCAGGCGTGTCGGTTCCGCGCTGCCCGGTTGCAGGAATAACGAGTCGCCGTATTTGAGCAATTCGTCTGCACCCATTTGGTCAAGAATGGTGCGGCTGTCGATTTTGCTTTGTACGGTAAAGGCCATGCGTGTCGGAATGTTGGCTTTAATCAGGCCGGTAACCACGTCGACACTCGGGCGCTGGGTGGCGACAATCATGTGAATGCCTGCCGCACGCGCTTTTTGGGCAAGACGTGCGATTTGCTGCTCAACGGATTTGCGTTCGGTCATCATCAAGTCAGCCAACTCATCGATAACGACCACAATCAACGGCAGTTTTTCCAGAGGCTCAGGATCGTCAGGATTTAAGCTGAACGGATTGAGTAATGGTTTGCCTGCTGCTTTGGCTTGTTCGACTTTTTGGTTGAAGCCGTCCAAATTACGCACGCCGGCATGAGAAAGCAGGCGATAACGTTTTTCCATTTCGGCAACGCACCAGTTCAACGCTTGTCCTGCCTCGCGCATATCGGTCACAACCGGACAAAGCAGGTGCGGAATGCCGTCGTAAATGCTCAATTCCAGCATTTTCGGGTCAATCATAATGAAGCGGACTTCGTCAGGCGTGGCTTTGAAGAGCATGGACATAATCATGCCGTTCACACCGACGGATTTACCCGATCCGGTCATACCTGCAACCAAAAGATGCGGCATTTTTGCCAAGTCGCCGACAACGGGCGTACCTGCAATATCTTTACCCAAAGCAACGGTCAGTTTGGACTTGGCATCGGTAAACACGGGTGAAGAGAGGATCTCACTCAACATCACGTCTTGGCGTTTCTCATTGGGTAATTCGATGCCCATGGTGTTTTTACCGGCAATGGTTTCTACGATACGTACCGCTTGCAGAGACATCGAGCGCGCCAAATCTTTGGATAGCGCGACAATTTGGCTGCCTTTGACACCTTGTGCCGGTTCGATTTCGTAGCGGGTAATCACGGGGCCGGAAGTGGCGGAAACAACCTGTACGCCGATGCCAAATTCAGCCAGCTTGGCCTCGATTAATTCTGCGGTCTGTTGTAATTCATCTGGATTGACGGCAACCGGTTCTTCAGACGGCATACGCAACAGGTTCATGTTGGGTTTGTGGTATTCGCCGTTGTTTTTAGGTTCAGTATCGTCAAACAGGGAAGTTTGGATTTTAGGGGGCGGCGCAACGGATACGGCAACGGTTTTACGGTTGCTGCTGCTACCTGCCAACGGAGCCACCGGAGTAGCGGTAATGGTTTTGGCTTCTTTAACCATGCGGCGCGTATTTTGGGTTTCCAAAGCTTCGGAGTGGACATCTTCTTTTTTATTTTGGAACTGAGACAGTTTTTTCATCAGGTTGCCAAACAGACCGCCCATATGGCTGCCGGATTTGGCCATGACTTCCAACCATGACACCTGAGCCAACAGGGAAATGGACAACAGCAACATCACCAGCATAATCAACAGGCTGCCTGATTTGCCCAACAGCCAAGCCAGGCCTGAGCCGGCCAATAAGCCGACCAAGCCGCCGGCTCCAACGGGAAGGGATTCGCTCAATGCATTGTCAAACAGGAAATGTTCGATAATCGGGCTGCACACCAGCAGGAGAAACAATGCCAAAGCGGCTACGCCATGATTGTAGGGCTTGTGGTTTTCCTGCTTTTTCATGGGGCGGAAATTTTTGTAGAGGAAAACGCAAGAGGTGGCTATCCACCACCAAAATGACAGGCCGAACAGATAATATCCGACATCGGAAAGATAGGAGCCAAAGAGGCCGCCGAGATTGGCGACATCGTTGCTTTTGGGAACGCTGCGCGACCATGCAGGGTCATCCATGCTGAAGCTGGCCAGGGAAATAGCCAGATAAATGGTGATAACCAAGCCAAACAGCCATAAAGCATCATTAATTAAGTTAACGACATGCTCGGGGCGCGCTTTTTTTTCTTCGTTTCTTTGCAGCTCTTTGGCGGCTTTCAGGCGTTGGGAGACTTTATTGTCGGCTTGAGTTTGTGCTTTGGTGGATTTGCGTGTGGTCGGTTTGGCTGCCGGTTTGGTAGAGACGCGTTTTTTTGTTTGGGTTTTAGAAGATTTTGCAGTCATGAGATAAAGGCCGTCTGAAAAGACCGGAGGTAATGTGCGTAAAGGGCAAATTATACCGTATTTACTAGGCACAAGAAATTGAAACGGGCGTAATCATTATAGGATTCAGGCCGTCTGTTTGGCGTGACGAAAATTTTGGATTTCGTTTCCACCTATTCAGACGGCCTGATGTTTTGATTGATTTGGACTTACATTCTGCCCAGTTCGCGTTGTAGGGCTTGAATGTTTTTCTCTCTATCCAAAACCGCACCTTGCAGCGTACTGATGGCCTGTTGATTGACACTGCCGCCTTTGGCTGTCCGCGCTTGGCTCAGTTGCTTTTTGGCATCGGCCAAAGCCGCGCGTTCATTGGATAACTCGGTTTCCAAAATAGAACGGCGGCTGTTGACGCCGGAGGATTTGGGAACCGGAGGAGGAGCCGTTTCAGAAGCGATGCGGACAGGGGCAGGTTTGGGCGTTGCCTTATGGTTGGATTTTGCCGCTGTGTTTTTGCTTTTTGCTGGAGCCGTTTGTGTTGTCGGTGCGTTGAGTGTGGGCGCATCGTTAACCGGGACGTCGTATCGGCTGCTGCTGTATTTGCCGACAATCGGCAAATCGTTGACAGCTTGGCAGTTGCCGCTTGGGCGCGAGGTATAGACAATCGAGCCGTTGACTTCACAGGTATAGATTTTTGCGGCGTGGGCTTGGCTGTTGAAAACAGCAAGCGGCAGCAGGGATAGGGTAAGCAGATATTTTTTCATGATTCAGGTAGGGCTGATTCGTTGCACTTGAGCATTTTATTCTTGTTCAGACGGCATGGGCTGCTGTTTCTTAGCTTTTGCACGGTTTTTGTTTTTGCTCGGTTTGTCGGCTTTTTTCTCTTGTTTATCGGATTTTTCCGCGCGCGCCTTTTTCTTAGGCTTTGCACTTGCGCGTTCATCAGAGGCATTGAGGCTGCGGATGTTGAGGTGGTAACCGCTGCCTTGATGGCCGCTGATTTTAGGCAATTGGGCCTGTGCGCAGGAGGATTTGGGTTCGGAGGTATAGCTGCCGTTGCCGCAGGAATAGACTGCGGCAGCTGCGTGAAGAGAAATGCCCAAGACGAAAGAGGATACGAGGAAGTATCCGGCTTGTTTGATGGTTGAAGTCATGTTTTTCCGTATTGTGTTTTATTTCAGACGGCCTGATGGCTCTATTTTTATTGGGAAAACTCGGCTTCGACATCAACTTGGATTTGCTCAAGCTCTTCCTGCCATTGCAGCCAGTTTTCTTCCAGTTGCGTTAATTTTACTTTAGTTTCTGTTAATTGTGCGAGTGTCTCTTGCAATTTGGGTTTATTTTCTTCTGAATAAGCAGATTCTTGTGCCAAAAATGCTTCACAAGCCGTCTGAATATCAGTCAATCGTGCGATTTCTTTTTCGGCTTTGTCGATTTTCTGCTGAATCGGTTTGCTGCGTTTGGCTTTTTCCTGACGGATTTGTGCCTCGATACGCTTGGTATCCTTGCGGCTTTGGCTTTGGGCAGATGCAGCGGGGGCTGCTGCGGCGTTTTCTTGTGCCAACCGCCATTGACGGTAGTCGTTCAAATCACCGTCGAAGTTGTTCAGACGGCCTTTGTCAATAAGGAGGAAGCTGTCGGTAGTCGCTTCAAGCAGGCTGCGGTCGTGCGAAACGACAATCAATGCACCTTGGAAACTTTGCAGAGCAAGTGTCAGGGCGTGGCGCATATCCAAGTCTAGGTGGTTGGTCGGTTCGTCAAGCAGCAGCAGATTAGGTTTTTGCCAGATAATCATGGCAAGGGCGAGCCGTGCTTTTTCCCCGCCGGAGAACGGCTCGGTCTTTTGAACCGCCATATCGCCGACGAAGTTGAAACCGCCTAAAAAGTTGCGGATTTCCTGTTCACGGACTTCGGGCGAAAGCTGCTGGATATGCCAAACCGGACTTTGATCGGCGCGCAATGTGTCCAGTTGGTGTTGGGCAAAATATCCGATATTGAGCTTTTCGGAGCGGACGATGCTGCCGGAAAGTAAATCGATTTTTCCTGCCAAGGCTTTGATAAATGTGGATTTGCCGCTGCCGTTAACACCCAACAGGCCGTAACGTGCGCCGCTTTCCAGAGACAGGGTGATATCGTGCAAAACGGTATTATCGCCATAACCCAAGTCGGCATGGTCGAGTTTCAACAATGGATTAGGCAGGTGTGTCGGATTGGCAAACTCAAAGGAAAATTCGCTATCTAAATGTGCGGGGGCGATGCGCTCGAGTTTGGCTAATGCCTTCATGCGGCTTTGGGCTTGTACGGCTTTTGTGGCTTTGGCTTTGAAACGGTCGATAAAGGATTGCAGATGTTTGATTTGCGCCTGCTGTTTGACGTAGGCGGCTTGTTGTTGTGCCAGACGTTGGGCACGTTCCGCTTGGTAGAAATCGTAATTACCGCCGTATTGGGTCAGTTTTTGTTGCGACAGCTCGATGGTTTGTGTTGTGGTGGCATTCAAGAAGTCGCGGTCATGGGAGATGATGATTTGTGTACAGGGCAGGGAAGCGAGATGGTTTTCCAGCCACAACACGGTTTCTAAATCCAAGTGGTTGGTTGGTTCGTCCAAAAGCAGCAAATCGGCACGACAAATCAGCGCTTGGGCAAGGTTGAGGCGCATACGCCAGCCGCCTGAGAAGGATTTGACGGGGCGGGTATGTTCTTCTTGTGCAAAACCTAAGCCGTTAAGCAGTTTGGCGGCACGTGCCGGAGCAGTGTAGGCATCGATTTCTTCAAGCTTGGCGTGATATTCGGCTTGTTTCATGCCGTCGTTCTGTGCTTCTGCTTGGGCTAAGGCCGTCTGAAAAGCCTGTAATTCGGCATCGCCTTGCAAAACGTAGTCTAAAGCGGAAATATCTAAATCAGGCGTTTCTTGAGAGACGGAAGCCAGACGCCATGTTTTGGGAATAAGGATTTCGCCGCCATCTTGAGTGATTTCACCTTTTATCAGCGCAAACAGGCTGGATTTCCCCGTACCGTTTTTACCGATTAATCCAACGCGTTGGCCGGGGTTGATTACGGCATTGGCTTTATCGAGCAGGACTTTCAAACCGCGTTGCAGGGTGAGTTTTTTGATTTCTATCATGATGGCAGGCAAGGGGGTGTAAAACGAAAGGCGTTATTTTACCTGAAAAGACATATAAAAGGCCGTCTGAACAAGTATGAAAACGAAATCAACGATTTCTATTTCACTTATTCAGACGGCCTTTATGAAATGACAGTCGGAAAGGCTTTCAAATTGTCTGTCGTTTCAATTAAATTTGAAGATCGCCATTGTCCGCACGGATTTGGCGCAGGAATTTTTGTGTCCGTTCATGTTTGGGATGATTGAACAAATCTTGCGGGCTGCCTTGTTCGACAATAACGCCGCCGTCCATCACGACAACGGTGGTTGCCACTTCTAAGGCGAATTTGATTTCATGCGTAACGACAACCATGGTCCAGCCTTCTTGTGCCAATTCTTTCATGGTATCCAAAACATCTTGCACCAATTCAGGGTCAAGCGCGGAAGTCGGTTCGTCAAACAGCATCAGTTCAGGCTGAATCGCCAATGCGCGGGCAATACCGACGCGCTGCTGTTGACCGCCGGAAAGCTGGTAGGGGTAGAGGTCAATCTTATCACCCAAACCGACTTTTTTAAGCAATTTGACAGCCTCTTCACGGGCTTTGGCGACAGGCTTGCCTTGTACGGCAACCGGCCCTTCCATGACATTTTCCAACGCAGTTTTGTGCGGAAAAAGGTTGTATTGCTGGAACACCATGCCGGACTTGCGGCGCAGTGCCAAAATATCGTGTTTGCTTGGTTTTTTGGAAAAATCGATGCTTAACGGCTGTGCATTGTCAAACTCGATTTGACCTTGTTCAGGCATTTCTAAAGCGTTTAAACAGCGTAAAAACGTGGTTTTGCCTGAGCCGGACGGGCCTAGGATAACGACCACTTGTCCTTTGCCGACATCCAAATCGATGCCGCGCAAAATGGTATTTTCGCCAAAGGTCTTATGGATATTGCGGATTTTAATCATGACAACTCCTTATTTGGCGACATAACGGTCAAAACGTTTTTCCAAACGCGCCTGAATCAAAAACAGCACTTTGCAGAAACACCAATAAACCAATGCGGCTTCGATATAAACGGGCAAAAAGTCATAAGTACGGTTTGCTGTCTCTTGGGCAACACGGAAAAGCTCGGTTACCGTTACCACGGCGGCAAGCGAGGTGTTTTTGAACAAGCCGATAAACTCGTTGCTCAGAGGCGGTACGGCAACGCGGAATGCCTGTGGCGCAATAATGCGGCGGAAAGTCTGCATATAGGTCATGCCGATGGAGAAACCGGCTTCCCATTGGCCTTTAGGCACGGACAAAATTGCCGCGCGTATGGTTTCGGAAGCGTATGCGCCGACATTGAGCGAAAAGCCGATGATGGCGGCAGGAATCGGGTCGATATAGATGCCGACGGAAGGCAAACCATAGAATACGATGACCAACTGCACCAAAAGCGGCGTACCGCGAATGACGGAAATATAAAATTCCACCAGCTTCAGCAAGCATTTTTGGAAAATGCCGATGGAGGGCATGATTCGCACCAAAGCAACGGCTACGGCAATAATCATGCCGATAACGAAAGAAGCGATCGCCAAAGGCAAAGATACTGCGAAGCCGGCTTTGACCATGGGCCAAAACGCGCTGATGAGCATATCAGCGCGTGTTTCTGTCATAAACGGTAGAGAGGCAAGGAAATTATTTAACACTGATGTCTTTTCCGAAGAATTGTTCGCCCAGTTTTTTCAGCGTGCCGTCTGCTTTCAGCTCAGTCATGGCTGTGCTGAATTTGGCCAATGCTTCATCATTGCCTTTATTGACAATCAAGCCGGAGCCGACTTTTTCGTCAGCAGGGGCAGACCAAACGATTTGTACGCCGGCATTTGGGTTTTTCTTCAGGTAATCCAATACCGCCAATTCGTCGTTCAGGGTTGCATCGGCACGTTTTTGTTCAATCAGGGTCAGAGATTGCGCCAAACCATCAACAGCCACCAAATCTGCGCCTGCAGCTTTGGCTTTTTCGCCATAGTTACTGGTCAGGGATTGTGCGGTTTTCACACCTTTGATGTCGTCGATAGATTTGATATTGCTGTCTTTACGGGCAACCAATACGGCACCGCTCCAGCTGTAAGGCTCGGATTTGTCAAAAGTCGCTTGACGCTCAGGGCTGGTCAGGCCGACTTGGTTGGCGACTACGTCAAAACGGCCGGCTTTCAAACCTGCCATCATGGAGTCCCATTGTGTTTCTTTAAATTCAACATTGATGCCCAGTTTGTCGGCAACTGCGCGGGTTACTTCGACATCGTAGCCGGTCAATTTGCCGTCTTTGTCGTGGTAGGTGAATGGTGCGTAAGTACCTTCCGTACCGACAGTGATGGTACCTTTGTTGTTGATACGCTCAATCAGTGAGCCTGAGGCCGCACCGGATTGTGCCGGAGCAGAAGAAGCTGAGTTGCTGCCTTCTCCGCCGCAAGCAGCCAAAACTACTGCAGCGATGCTGCCAAGTACGAATTTTTTCAACATGGATTTTTACTCCTGACTTTAAGTGTGTCATTTAGTATTAAAGCGTGCATTCTAAGCGAAACTGCCCAAAATACAAAATACATCTTATGCCTTAAAAGGCAGTCTGAACGCTGATTTGTTCAGACGGCCTTGAATGATGTATAAAAAATTCAGCTTATGCAATTTCAAGCCACATGACTTGATAGGGTTGCAGTACCAAGTCCTGATTCAGAGAAATGGTTTGACCGCTGATTAAATCGTGTGCTTTAAACGGCATGGCCTGCAGGGTGTGCGCACTGATGGTTTGCGCATGTTCGCTGAAGTTGCCGAATGCCAAAAGCGCATTGTTGCGCATATAGCCGATGATGTGTTTGTTGTTGGTATTGAAGGTAACCAACCTGCCGCCGTCAAAGCGCGGATTGCTTTGGCGGATGGCAATCATATGGCGCAAACCTTGGAAGATTTGACCGGCAGTGGTCGAGCTGTCATGGCGTTGGTTGTACAACTCCTCATTGTAACGAGGACGGTGTGCCCAGCGGCTGTCATCGCTCTTGTTGCTGTCGTTCGACCAGTCGTCGTCATTGAGCGTACCGACTTCGTCGCCTAGGTAAATCAGCGGTAGGCCGCCGGTACTCAAAGCAATGCTGTACAAAAGTTTAATGCGCTCAACGGCATATGGATCGTTTTGCGCCAAGCCGACCAATGCTGCGGCTGTACCGCTGACACGGCAGTCGCCTGTGCTTGGGTTGTATTGGAACGGTACACCGCGCGCGAAACTGCCGTCAAAATGGTTGACGAAGAAGCGGTTGAGGAATTGTCGGTGGTCGTAGCCGTGGATGCCGAACTGCCATGCGTCTTCATCGGCAAATGTCCAGCCGATGTCGTCATGGCTGCGGACGTAGTTGACCCATGCAGTGTGGTCGGGCAGGTTGTGGCGGTAGGTCAGTGCTTGATGGAGCAGGTTGACTTCGCGTGTGGCGAGGGTGTTCCACAACAATGCCATTTGCAGAGGGTTGTAGCCGATTTGGCATTCGTCTTGGCTGATGTATTGGACAACTTGGTCGGGGTGGACAATGGCTTCGGATTTGAAGAACACGGCTGGCGCTGCGATACGCATTACGGAGTTAAACGCGCGAATCAGAGCGTGTGCCTGAGGCAGGTTTTCGCAGCTTGTGCCCATTTGCTTCCAAATAAAGGCAACGGCGTCCATGCGCAGAATATCAACGCCCAAGTTGGCAAGAAACATCATTTCGCCTGCCATGGCGCGGAATACCCACGGGTTGCTGTAATTTAAGTCCCATTGGAAGGAGTTGAACGTCGTCCATACCCAGCGTCCGTCTTCCAGTTGGGAGAAGCCGCCCGGATGTTGGTCGGGGAAGATTTCACGCAGGGTGCGGTCGTATTGGTCGGGCATCCAGCGGTCGGGGAAGATGTAGTAGAAGTTGTCGTAGAGCGGATCACTGGCGGCGCAGCCTTTTGCCCATTCGTGTTCGTTGGAAGTGTGATTGAAGATGAAATCGACAACGGCGGAAATACCTGCTTCGTGCAAGGCGGCAATGACATCGCGCAAGTCGTCTATTGTACCCAGTGCCGGATTGACATCGCGGTAGCTGCTGACCGCATAGCCGCCGTCGCTTTTGCCTTCAGGGCATTTAAACAGAGGCATCAGGTGCAGATAGGTCAGGCCCAATTCTTGGAAATAAGGGATTTTGGCTTTCAAGCCTTGCAGATCGCCTGCGAACAAATCGACGTAGCACACGCCGCCAACCTGTTTGTTAGACAAAATCCAATCAGGATCGTTTTCGCGCGCGATATCGATTTCTTTTAAGGATGAGTTGCGTTGGGAATAGCTTTGCCATGCTTGGGCAATCAGTTGCTCCAGCATGGGGAGGACGGCTTCGTTGTTGTTGTAAACATTGTCCAGCTCGTGCATCAGTTTGGGAAAGTGTTCCTCAAGTCGTCTGTCAAACTGTTTCCAGTCTTCAGATGCCTCGATGCTTGCACGCTGTTCGGGGGTATAAATCGATAGGGTGCGTTCTTTAAGGTGATGCAAGGTCAAATCAACCTGTTGAGTCTGGGTCAACATAATGCCTACTCCGAAGCTAAGGTGAAATTGTTTTGAAGCTTGGTTTCACTTCTTTTGCAAATCCATGCCGATTGTGGGCGGCTAAGACTGTAATTTTGCGTCAAGAAACTGTCTCAATGATACTGGAAGTGCTTGAGTGTGCATAGGGTTTTCAAGCTTAAGAAGGACGATTTTTCAAGTGTTTGATTTTGATTAAAAGTAAGGTTGAGCATATGGAAAGTGGCCTTTTGACGAACTTATTTTTCCAGACGACCTGAGTCTTGTGAGAAAAACTTTTATTTTTATTATCTTAGATATCTTTTTATTCAGATATGGCCGTCTGAAAATATGTACAGCATCACGGGTTTGCTTATTTTGTTTAAAAACTTGTCATAGCGATTAAATTCATGACTTCTGATGTAAATCAAGATTCTATAAAGAGGCAGTTATTGTGTTTTGAAGAGAGAGGGAATGGTTGAATTTCATTTATTAAAAAATGAATCCATTAGTTTTCTTATTGATAGTGGTTATTATGTAGATTATCAAGTTAATAAGGAAAAGGTGTTTGTCTGGTTTGTCATGCTTTTTTAATATTATTTTTTAAAATTAGACTTGACCCATTACAAGCAATTACTTAAAGTATCCATCTTATTTTTACACAAGAAAACGGGTTGTCCCGTTCCAAAAAAATGAGCGCAATCAAACCACCACAAATCACCGTATTCGACAGCAAGCCAACCGATGCTTATTTCTTCGGTACTTGCGTTCTCGACCTTTTCATGCCTGAAGCAGGCATGGATGCCATCACTTTAATCGAACAACAGGGCATCCGTATCCATTATCCGATGGAGCAAAGCTGCTGTGGCCAACCAGCCTATTCATCAGGCCATCCTAAAGAAGCCTTTGATGTTGCCAAAGCGCAACTGGATTTATTCCCTGAAAATTGGCCGATTGTCGTGCCTTCCGGTTCTTGCGGTGGCATGATGAAACACCACTGGCCGACTTTGTTTAAAGGTACCGAGTACGAGCAAAAAGCCATTGATTGCGCCAACCGTATCATTGAATTCACCCACTTCCTGCTGGCGATTGGTTACAAACCTGAAGATAAAGGCGAGCCGGTTAAAGTGGCCGTTCATACTTCCTGCGCGGCGCGTCGTGAGATGAATGTCCATGTGTCAGGCTGGCAGCTGATCGACGGTATGGAAAATGTTGAACGTATCGTTCACGACCATGAAAGTGAATGTTGTGGTTTTGGCGGTACATTCTCTGTGAAACAAGCCGATATTTCCGGCGCGATGGTAACCGACAAAGTCGCAGCCCTGAAAGAAACAGGCGCAACTGAAATCATCAGCGCGGACTGCGGCTGCATGATGAATATCGGCGGCAAAATTGCCAAAGACGAACCCAATATGCCACGTCCGAAACATATTGCATCTTTCCTGTTGGAACGCACCGGAGGTAAAGCATGAGTGCGCGCGAAAATATTTTAGCGAAATTGAAAAAAGCCGATGCCTTGCCGATGGAAGAACCGCCGGTTTTCGATTATTACCGTGAAATGGGTGTTTCTTGGGCAAACGATGTCGAACGCTTGAAACATTGGGCGGCTGCCATGCGTGCCGTCAAAACTGAAATCTATTGGGTTACTAAATCTAACTGGCCGCAAGTATTCCGCCAAGCAGCCGAAGGCAAAGGCTTGAAAAACATTCTGCTCCCATTGGAAACAGAACATGGTCAGCTGGCCCGTGCAGCTTTGGCCGATACTGATATTGAACCGCGTGGTTTTGAGCGAAAAATCGACGACTGGAAAAACGAATTCTTTACCGATATTGAGGCTGGTTTTAGCGGCTCTAAATGCGGTATTGCCCGTACCGGTACGATTATGCTGGAGTCCAGCCCTGTCGAGCCGCGCAGCCTGAGTTTGGTGCCGCCTGTGCATTTTTGCCTGTTTGACACCAGCAAAATGTACAACGAATTCCATAATGCTGTTGAAGGCGAAAAACTGGTAGAAAAAGGCATGCCTACCAACGTTATTTTGATTTCCGGCCCGTCTAAGACTGCCGATATTCAATTGACTTTGGCCTATGGTGCACACGGCCCGCGCGATTTGGTGGTTTTGGCCGTTCTGCCTGATCACATTTCCCCTGACGATTTGGAGGAAAAAGCATGAGTTCCCAAACCATTAAATTCCATATGAAGCCGGAAACATTCAAGCAAAACGCCGCGATTTCTTTGCAAGACAAGCCTCTGCGTAAAAGCTTGCGCACAGCGATGGATATGCTGATGACCAAGCGCAAAGCCGTTTTGACAGATGAAGAAGAGCTGCAAAGCCTGCGTGACTTGTGTGAGCATGTCCGTCAACGTTCGTTGTCCAAATTGCCTGCATTGCTGGAACAATTGGAAGAAAACCTGACCAAGTTGGGCGTTAAAGTTCACTGGGCGGAAACACCTGCCGAAGCCTGCCAAATCATTCGCAACATCATTACTGATAAAAACGGTAAGCTAATGGTGAAAGGCAAATCTATGGTCAGCGAAGAGATTGAGCTGAATCATTATCTGCAAGACCAAGGCATTAAAGCGGTTGAGAGCGACTTGGGCGAGTTTATCGTTCAAATGGCTGGCGAGAAACCAACCCATATCGTGATGCCTGCCATTCACAAGACCAAAGAGCAGGTGAGCGAGCTTTTCCATCAAAACCTCGGTACTCCATTAACAGATGATGTAGACCAGTTGACTGGATTTGCGCGTAAAGCCTTGCGCGATATTTACAGCACTGCCGATGTCGGTTTGAGCGGTGTGAACTTTGCCGTTGCGGAAACAGGCACTTTGTGTCTGGTCGAAAACGAAGGCAACGGCCGCTTGAGTACCACTGTACCGCCTGTGCATATCGCCATTACCGGTATTGAAAAAGTGGTTGCAAAGCTGTCGGATGTTCCGCCTTTGTACAGTCTGCTGCCGCGTTCCGCCATCGGTCAGAACATTACCACTTATTTCAATATGATTACCGGCCCTCGCCGTAGCGAAGAGCTGGACGGCCCTCAAGAAATGCACTTGGTGCTGCTTGATAACGGCCGTAGCCAAGCTTATGCAGAAGATCAAATGCGCCGCACCTTGCAATGTATCCGTTGCGGTGCGTGTATGAACCACTGTCCGGTTTATACCCGTATCGGTGGCGCGGCCTACGGTACGACTTATCCCGGCCCGATTGGCGAGATTATCTCTCCGCATTTGTTGGGCTTGGATGCGACACGCGATCTGCCGACTGCGTGTACCATGTGTGGCGCCTGTGTTGAAGTTTGCCCGGTACGCATTCCGATTACCGAACAAATGCAACGTCTGCGTGTTGAAGCGCAACGTTCGCCAACAGAAACCGTTCCGCATCCTATCCGTGGTCAAGGCGCATCGCATACTTTCGGCGAACAACTGGCATGGCGTACGTTTAACGGTATTTTCAGCGGCAGTAAAGCTTACCGTGCATTCGGTTGGACAGCCTCTAAATTCCGTGCATTGACGCCTAGCAAGCAGCTGGGTTGGACGGATAACCGTGTTCCGATGAAACCGGCTAAGAAAACGCTGCATCAAATGATGGCAGAGAAACTCCAGAAAGAAAAAGCATAAGGCTTGCTAAATAAAACCTGAGGAATAAAAGGCCTCAGGTTTTATTTTTTATTGAATGCTGCCGGTGTGGCATCGCTATTTGTAAAGGCGTTTGATTTGATGATTTTATCTTGATTCTTTTGAATAAAAAGGCCGTCTGAAAGATTTTCAGACGGCCTTTATTACAGCCAAAAGTTTTTGTCTAAGTCCCTTAGAGCAATACTTTTTCTACACCTCCGTTATTGGCTTTTTTCACAAACTCGTCCAGCCAGTTTTCGCCGAGGATGTGTTTCGCCATTTCGATGACGATATAGTCGGCAGGCATGTCGTTGTCGTCGGCGTAGCGGCTCAGGCCTTGCAGGCAGGCGGGGCAGGAGGTGAGCATTTTGACGGGTTCGCCTTGCGGCAGCTCTTTGAGGTTTTTCTCGATTTCTTCCTGCTTGCGGAATTTGACTTGGGTGGCGATGTCGGGGCGTTTGACGGCGAACATGCCGGATTCGCCGCAGCAGCGGTCGCTTAAGACGACTTTCTGCCCCATGAGGCTACTTGCCATTTGGGTGGCGTTCATGGTTTTGATGGGCGTGTGGCAGGGGTCGTGATAGAGGTATTGCTGACCTTTTACGCCGTTCAGTTTCACGCCTTTTTCAAGTAGATATTCGTGGATGTCGATGATGCGGCAGCCGGGGAAGATTTCCTCAAAACGGTATTTTTCCAGTTGGTCGTAGCAGGTGCCGCAACTGACGACGACGGTTTTAATGTCGAGGTAGTTGAGGGTGTTTGCCATACGGTGGAAAGCCACGCGGTTGTTGGTGCTCATTTCTTCGGCTTTAGCCTTATTGCCGCCAGCGTCTTGCGGATAGCCGCAACACATATAGCCGGGTGGCAGGACGGTTTGTACACCGACATGCCAAAGCATGGCTTGAACGGCAAGTCCGATTTGGCTGAACAGACGCTCGGAGCCGCAACCTGGGAAGTAGAACACGGCTTCGGCATCTTCCGGAGAAGCCGGATTGCGGATGATAGGAATACTCTTGTCGTCTTCTATACCCAGCATGGAGCGTGGAGTTTTAGCAGGCACGCTTTTCGGCAAAGGACGGTTGATGAAGTGGATAACCTGTTCTTTGATTGAGGCGGTACCGACGGTAGCTTTCGGTTCGGCTTTTTGCTTTTTCGTGCCGATTGGAAGAAGCTTGCCGATTTTGTAGGCAAAGTTTTGCGCAGGGAAGCCGGTCTGTATCATGGCGGCGCGAAGGGCTTTGATGGTTTTCGGGCCGGTGGCGTTCAAAAATGCCATGCCCATTGAAGCCGCAGGCGCAAAGCGTTTGTGGCCGGAATCGGCAAGGTAGTTGCGGACGGCTACGGTAACGTCGCCGAAGTCGATGTTGACAGGGCAAGGTTTAACGCAGCGGTGGCACACGGTGCAGTGGTCGCCGATGTCCATCAGTTCTTCAAAATGTTTGACGGAAACGCCGCGACGGGTTTGTTCTTCGTATAAGAAGGCTTCGGTCAACAAGCCTACGCCGAGGATTTTGTTGCGGGGGCTGTACAGCAGGTTGGCGCGCGGAACGTGGGTGGAGCAGACGGGTTTGCATTTGCCGCAACGCAGGCAGTCTTTGACGGAATCGGCGATGGTGCCGAGGTCTGATTTTTCCATAATCAGCGATTCCGCACCCAAAAGCTCGAAGGACGGCGTATAGGCGTTGCGTAGGTCTGAGCCTTTCATCAGTTTGTGACGGTTGAAGGTGTGTTTCGGATCGACTTGGTTTTTGTAGTTCCAAAACGGTTGCAAATCTTCATCGGTCAAAAATTCGAGCTTGGTAATGCCGATGCCGTGTTCGCCGGAAATTACGCCGCCGAGCGAACGGGCGATTTTCATGATGCGTTCGACCGAACGGTAGGCCGTCTGAAGCATTTCGGCATCGTCTGAGTTAACTGGAATATTGGTATGAACGTTACCGTCGCCGGCGTGCATATGCAGGGCGACAAAGACGCGGCTGCGTACGGTTTTGGCGTGGATTTTGCCCAAGCCTTGGATAATTTTGGTGTCGGTTTTGCCGCTGAAAATTTCAGAAAGCGGTTTCATTACGTCTGCTTTGACAGACACGCGCAGGCGGAAATCGCGGAAGGCAATAAAGCAGCTTTCATTGTCTTTGGCTTCGGGAGCGGCGTGGACGGCTGAGCCATAGTGAGCCTTATAGTCGGCAAGTGGCGCATCCAAATTAGCAAGCAGCCATTCCCAACGCGCTTTGACAGCGGAAACGTGGGCTAGGGCGTGTTTGCCGCGTTCGCCCAACAGTTCGGCAGTTGGCAGGTCCGTGCCCATTTTGTCGATGGGGAGTTTTCCGGACAGATATTGTTCCAAAGCGGCACAGAGTTTGAGTTTGTTTTGGATGGAAAGCTCAATGTTGATGCGTTCGATGCCGTCTGAATACTCACCGAGTCTTTCGAGTGGGATTACCACGTCTTCATTGATTTTAAAGGCGTTGGTGTGTTTGGCGATGGCGGCGGTGCGGCTTCGGTCAAGCCAGAAGGTTTTGCGGGCTTCGGGAGATATGGCGATAAAGCCTTCACCGTCGCGGGCGCGGGCGAGTTCGCAGATGTGTTCGGCGGCTGCCTGTACGGCAGCTTCATCGTCGGAAACCACGTCTGCCAGCAAGACCATTTTCGGCCGCCCCTTTCCTGCTGCTTTGGTGGCATAACCGACAGCGCGGACGTAACGCCAGTCTAAATGCTCCAAACCGGCCAATCGTACGCTTTCATGGGTAAGCAGGAAATCGCGGATTTCAACAATGGACGGGGTAGCGGTGGCGACCGTACCGAAAAATTCCATACACACAGTGCGCGTGTATTTCGGCATTTTATGTAACACGAAAGCAACGCTGGTGATAATGCCGTCTGTGCCTTCTTTTTGCACGCCGGGCAGGCCGCTCAAGAATTTGTCGGTAACGTCTTTGCCCAAACCGACTTTGCGGAATTTGTGGCCGGGGATTTCCAAACGTTTGGTATTGACGATATTGAGGCCGTCTGAATCCAGCGTATGTACGTCAAACACGGCGATTTCTTCATCGTGGATTTTGCCGAAATTGTGGCGCACGCGTTCGATACGCAACCATTCGCCTTGAGGGTTGACCATGTTCCAGTAGGCAAGGTTGTCCAAGGCAGTACCCCACAGCACGGCTTTTTTACCGCCTGCATTCATCGCCACATTACCGCCTACGCAAGATGCGTCGGCAGACGTCGGATCAACGGCGAACACCAAACCTGCCTGATGCGCGGTTTCTTCCACTCGGCGGGTTACTACGCCTGCGCCGCAATGGATAATCGGATGTCTGCCGTCCAAGCCTGCCAGCTCAACGTATTCGACGCCGCGATGCTTGTCGAGTTTTTCGGTATTGATGACTGCGCTGTTTGCGTCCAAAGGTACTGCGCCACCGGTATAACCCGTACCGCCGCCACGCGGGATAATAACCAAGTCCAACTCGATTAAGGCGCGCACCAAAGGCGCAATTTCTGCCTCGGTATCAGGATTGACGACGACAAACGGATACTCCACGCGCCAGTCGGTTGCATCGGTAACGTGCGTTACGCGCGCCAAGCCGTCAAACATGATGTTGTGCGGCTTGGTGATTTTGCTTAAGCGTTCCAAAATCTGATGGCGTTTTTGGCTGGTTTCATCAAAACTGCTATCAAAACGCTCGACTGCTTTTTCTGCTGCGACAACCAAGACATCCACTTGCCGATTATCGTCGCGGCGTTTGCGGATTTCATTTAAGCGGTGGCGCATTTCGCGTACCAACGCGGCGCGGCGTTTTGGGTGCTCCAGCAAGTCATCGACCAGATACGGATTGCGCACGACCACCCAAATATCGCCCAATACTTCAAACAGCATTCGTGCCGAACGTCCTGTTTTGCGTTGACCGCGCAGGTCTTGCAGGATTTGCCACGCTTCGTTGCCCAACAGTCGGATGACGATTTCGCGGTCGGTATAAGAAGTATAGTTATAGGGAATTTCTCGAATACGCTGAGGGGCAGTAGTCGTGGTCATGGTCGTGTTCCGTTGATGGATGTAATGTTTTTATATTAAAAGCCGTCTGAAAAATGCAATTTCTTCTTGATGGCGTAAAGTGTTAATGTAGTGTAATTTTCGATATTTTTCAACGGAAAAGACAATAAACATTTCAATGGGAATAATTTGCAACTAGGCAATATTGTTTACAATCTTGTCGTGTAAATGGTTTTCAGACGGCCTGACAGATTTTATCGCTTGAGTTTTTCTGTAAAACCGCTATAATGCGTTTCTTCTATGGCGGGTCTCCCCGCATGGTAATTCGGAACACCGGGTCAGGGGCGGAAGCCAGCAGCCCACTCTGATGAGCCAGTGCCGGGGGTTCGGCTCGCCACCTTATTCAAAAATGCCGGAGATGGTTAAGTCTCCGGCATTTTTCATTGTATAAAGCGTAATAAAAAGGCCGTCTGAAATCTCATTTTCAGACGGCCTTTGAGTTTATGAACCAGCTATTTATGCTTCTTCTGATTTTGTATTGGGCAAAACGCAGTTCAGGATAATGGCCAATACGGCGCACAAACCTACACCGGCGAAGCTCAAAGTACCTACTTTGATAATCATGCCGCCGATACCGGTTGTCAATACGGAACTGACGATAACCAGATTTTTCGGCTGCATCAAATCGACTTTCGCATCAATCAATGTTTTGATGCCCAAAGAGGCGATTGTGCCGAACAGCAGCAACATAATACCGCCCATAACCGGCATAGGAATCGAAGCCAAAAACGCGTTGAATTTACCGAAAAACGCCATGAAAATCGCAAAAATTGCCGCCCAAGTCATGATGACGGGGTTGCTGTTTTTGGTAATCATCACCGCGCCGGTTACTTCGCCGTAAGTGGTTACAGGAGGGCCGCCGATCAAACCGGCCACGCATACGCCCAAGCCGTCTCCGGCGAGGGTTTTGTCCAAGCCCGGGTCTTTAGTGTAGTTTTTGCCGGTTACATTACCGATGGCCATAATGCCGCCGATGTGTTCGATGGCAGGGGCAATGGCAACGGGCAACATAAACAAGGCAGCCTGCCAATTGACTTGAGGCGTTTCAAAATGAGGGACGGCAAACCAAGGAGCGTTGATGATGGCGCTGGTATCGACCAAGCCCATGATCAAAGCCAACACATAGCCTGAAGCCACGCCGATCAGAATCGGAATCAGCTTCATCATCTTGCTGCCGAAGACAGAAACAATGACGGTTACCGCAAAGGTAAAGCCGGAGAGAATCAGCGAGTCGATATAGTCGATGACCTGTTTTCCATCCGCCTGACCCATAGCCATGCTGCTGGCTGCAGCGGCCACGGACAAGCCGATTACCATAATTACCGGACCGATAACCACGGGCGGCAACAGTTTGTGTACCGCATCCAGACCGCGCCATCTGATCAACGCGGCAAAAACAAAGTACATGAAGCCGGCCGCAAACAGACCGAACATGGTAGAAGGCAGACCCCATTCGCCGATGGAGTAGATAATCGGTGCAATAAAGGCAAAAGAAGAGCCGAGGAAAATCGGCACTTTACGTTTGGTAACCAATTGGAACAACAAAGTGCCCAAGCCTGCACCCAATAATGCCAAAGCCGGGTTCAGTCCCGTCAGAAGCGGCACAAGCACCATGGCACCGAATGCGACAAACAAAATCTGCGCACCGGCTACCGCCGTTTTAAGCTGATTCATAAAAGCTCCGAAGAAAATTCAAACGGCGCAGATTATACTGATTTATCCTAGTCATGAACATTTATTTACAAAAGGCCGTCTGAACAAATGTAACGATGACACTTGTTCAGACGGCCTTGTTCGATAGCGGATGGTTAGTAACTTATCAAAATCGATTAGGAAAATTTTCAGCTGCGTGTTTCGCGCCAAGCCAAATAATCGCGCAGGGGTGGCATGGGCGGATTGATGCAGTGCGGACAGATACCGGTTGTGTCTTCATCGTCGCTGTCGATATGGTAGTCGTTTGGATCGAAGCGCACCTGCTGCATCACAGCTTGCGCCAATGCTTGTTCCTGTACGACATCAAACTCAAATTTTTCCAAAATCTCATTCAATAGGCGGATTTCGCCGTCGCTGAAAGATTCGCTGTGTTTGACAATGAGGCGTTGATAATCTTCATTGCTGATTTTTTCGTGAAGTAAATCGGTCTGGATAGTCATGATTTTTATTGTTGAAATAAGATGGTCAAGGTGCGGATTATAGCGGATATTGTGGTGGCTGTTTCAAAGCTTGTCTATACCATCAATAGCCTCCTATTTTTTCAGCCTGATACGCTTTTTGCAGCGGCCTAATTTGCGCCAAGCGGGCATAATCGATTTGTTCGGCAATTAAATGGGCTTTCCCTTGTGCGCGGCACTCGGTGGCAATTTTGCCTGCATCTACTTGGTTGGCGGCTTCAAGTAAAGCCAACCAGTGTTCACGCTGCGGATAGGGGGCATCTTCAAGGTTCAGACGGCCTTGTTTGTCGGCCATGCAGACGTTTAAGGCCGTCTGAAAACGTTCTGGGCGGCGGAATGCGTCGGTTTGTTTTAAAACATTCAAAATGGTTTTGCTTTTGAACTGCCCGACTTGATGGAGCATGATGTGCCAACGGCAGATGAGTTCGGCAAGCTCGGCGCAGTGTTTGGGCGCGCGCAGGCGTTGATTGACTTCGCGGACGGGTTCGACGCCGTTGACGTCGTGTCCGTAGTGTTTCGGCAGTATATCGGCCGGTGTTTTTGCTTTGCCCAAGTCGTGCAATAAGGCGGCATAGCGTTCGGCGAGGGACAGGTTCATCTCGGCGGCTCGTTGTACAACCATCAGCGTATGAATACCGCTGTCGATTTCAGGATGATAGTCGGCGCGTTGCGGTACGCCGAAAAGGGCGTCAAGTTCGGGCAGCAAGACTTTAAGTGCGCCGCATTCGCGCAAAACTTCAATCATTTTGCGCGGGTTTTTCTCCATTAAACCTTTGGATAATTCCTGCCAGACGCGTTCGGCAACCAAGGCATCTGCTTCGCCGTTTTCTACCATTTGCCGCATCAGCGACATGGTTTCATCGGCAATTTGAAAACCATAACGCGCGGTAAAATGGGCGATACGCAAAATCCGCACGGGGTCTTCGGCAAAGGCAGGCGAAACGTGGCGCAGGATGCCGGCTGCCAAATCTTGTTGTCCGCCAAAAGGATCGATGATCGTGCCGTCTGAATCTTGAGCCATGGCATTGATGGTCAGGTCGCGGCGCATCAGGTCTTGTTCCAGCGTAACGTCTTTATCGGCATGAAAGCTGAATCCGGCGTAGCCTTTGGCGGTTTTGCGTTCGGTACGGGCGAGGGCGTATTCTTCGTGGCTGTCCGGATGGAGAAAGACGGGAAAATCCTTGCCGACAGGTTGATAGCCTTGAGCCAACATGGTTTGCGCATCTGCACCGACGACTACCCAATCGCGGTCTTTGACAGGCAGGCCTAACAGATGGTCGCGGACGGCGCCGCCGACAAGATAGGTTTTTATGGTCTGTGTATTCATATAAAAATCGAACGATATAAAAAGGCCGTCTGAAAAGCCGTATTGGGTTTTCAGACGGCCTGAGTCAGAACGCTATTATGAGGCTTTAGGCTTGTTGCCGTCGATGATTTTCAAACCGGCGGAGACCAAGCTGCCGATGTCGGCAACGTTGGCAGGCATAATCAGCGTGTTGCTTTCTTTAGCCAAATTGCTGAAGGCGGCAACGTATTGCTCGGCAACTTTTAGGTTAACAGCTTCAGCACCGCCCTCGGAGCGGACAGCCTCGGCGATTTTGCGGATGGCGTCGGCGTTGGCTTCGGCAACCAGGCGCAGGGCTTCGGCTTCACCTTGAGCGCGGTTGATGCGGGCGATTTTTTCACCGTTTGACGCGTTGATGGCGGCTTGCGCTTCACCTTCGGATTGTTGGATTTCTGCTTCGCGCTGACCGCTGGCAAGGTTGATCTGCTCGATTTTACGGCCTTCGGATTCGGCAATGCGTGCGCGTTTTTCACGTTCGGCGGTAATTTGTGCCTGCATGGAGCGCAGAATTTCTTGCGGCGGAACCAAGTCTTTGATTTCGTAACGTAAGACTTTCACGCCCCATGCGCCTGCCGCTTCGTCCAAAGCAGCAACAACAATGCTGTTGATTTCGTCTCGTTCTTCAAAGGTTTTATCCAATTCCATGCGGCCGATGACAGAGCGCAAAGTTGTTTGCGCAAGCTGGGTAATCGCCATGATGTAGTTGCTGGAACCATATGAAGCGAGTTTAGGATCGGTAACTTGGAAGTAGATGATGCCGTCCACAGTCAGCTGAGTGTTGTCGCGGGTAATACAGACTTGGCTGGGAACATCCAAAGGAACTTCTTTCAGCGAGTGACGATAGGCGACACGGTCGATAAATGGGATAAGGATGTTCAGGCCTGCAGTCAGCGCTTTGTGAAAACGGCCTAATCGTTCGACTACATAAACTTCCTGTTGCGGTACAACGATAAAGGATTTGAAACCAAAAACAACAACGACGATGAGGATGAGGACGGGGAGGCTGAGCAGAAATTCCATAATGTTTCCTTATGATGATGGTTGGGAGAGTGTGCGGATAATCAGTAGATTACCGTTTCTGGCAGTAATGACTGCGCTTGAGGCCGTCTGAAAAGTATCTTGAGGCCGTTCGGCTTGTGCTTGCCAATGTGTACCGCGGTAGGCGACTTCGTAAATATTATCATGCAGGTGGCGTAGGATACGGACGTTTTGCCCAATATCCAAATCATCGTTGAGCGCTTGGGGAGCCAAGCGGTTTTTCAGACGGCCGTGTACCAGCCAGATACCGAGTGCGCTGATGATGGCGGCAGTCAAAACGGCGGCAGAAAAGTGTCCGCTTAATCCGTATATGATTCCGGCGGTGGCCAGCGCTACGCTGACCACCAAAAGATAAACCGTTCCGATAAACAATTCGACAATCAGAACAACGGCGGCGGCAACAAACCATATCGTCATGCGGCATATCCTTTTAATAATCTTTTGATAATCCTTATCATAATGGCAAGGGCTTAAAATGAAAAGGCTAAGGCTGAAAATTATTTCAGTTATAATTAAGTCTATTCAAATACGGAGCGGCAAATAATGCAGACTTGGCACGAGGCAATTGGTGAGGAAAAAGAAAAGGTGTATTTTCAAACGATTTTGGAGAAGGTACGCCATGAAAGGCAGGCGGGGATAACCGTTTATCCGCCTGAACGCGACGTATTCAATGCCTTTCGGACGACTGAATTCGGACAAGTAAAGGTAGTGATTTTGGGGCAAGACCCGTATCACGGCGCAGGTCAGGCGCATGGTTTGGCGTTTTCCGTGCAACCTGAAATTGCGGTGCCGCCGTCACTGGTCAATATTTATAAAGAGTTGGCGACGGATATTGAGGGCTTTCAGATTCCGCAACACGGCTATTTGCAGCATTGGGCGGAACAGGGCGTATTGCTGTTGAATACGGTATTGACTGTCCGTGCCGGCTCGGCGCATTCCCATGCGACCTTCGGCTGGGAGGCGTTTACCGATGAAGTTATCCGACAATTGGATAAGGAACGCGAGCATTTGGTCTTTATGCTGTGGGGTAGTCATGCGCAGAAGAAAGGCGCGTTTATCGACCGCAGCCGTCATTTGGTGCTGACTGCGCCGCATCCTTCTCCCTTGTCGGCCTATAGAGGCTTTTTCGGCTGCAAACATTTTTCGCAGGCAAACGCTTATTTGCAGGCACATGGTTTAGAGCCGATTGATTGGCAGGTTTAAATAAGATGAAAGGCCGTCTGAAAGCAGATTTTCAGACGGCCTTATACTTTAGTCTCAAATCGAATATTCAATCAGCTCGTTTTGAGAGAAGACATAAACCTGTTTCGGAATCAGCCTCAATTCTTTGCCTTCGGCGATTTGGTAACGCGCGGCATCGCTGCCTGCCAGCGTGATATGCACGTCTTGTTTGTCGTGTTTCACCAAAATATGCGTCAATGCCCCGACGGCGTGGATTTTTTCGATTTTGGCATGAATCATCGGTGTTTCGTGTTCGGCGGCAAGCTGCCATTCGTGGGGGCGGATATAGCCGATGGCGGTTTGTTCCTGCCATTTATAGTGCGCGTCCAATTTCCACGCGAAGCCGTTGTAGTGCCAGATGCCTTTTTCGATTCTGCCTTCAAATGCGTCGGTTTCGCCGAGGAACTCAGTAACGAAGGCGTTTTCAGGTTTGCGATAAATGGCTTCGGCACTGCCGGTTTGCTCGATTTTTCCGTGGTTCATGACAACGATTTCATCGGAAACTTCGAGGGCTTCTTCTTGGTCGTGTGTGACCAAAATGCTGGTTACGCCTAGGTTATGATGAATGTCGCGCAGCCAGGTACGCAATTCTTTGCGCACTTTGGCATCCAGCGCGCCGAAGGGTTCGTCCAAAAGCAGGAGTTTCGGTTCGACCGCGAGCGCACGAGCGAGGGCAATGCGCTGGCGTTGGCCGCCGGAGAGCTGGTGCGGATAGGATTTGGCGAGGTGGGAGAGTTGCACGAGTTTGAGCAATTCTTCGACTTTGGCGCGGATTTGTTCTTTGGACGGGCGTTCGGATTTGGGCAATACGGTCAAACCGAAGGCAACGTTGTCAAACACGTTCATGTGGCGGAAGAGGGCGTAGTGTTGGAACACGAAACCGACTTTGCGCTCGCGCACATGCTTGGCGGTTACGTCTTGCCCGTCAAAGAGGATATTGCCGCCGTCGGCGTTTTCCAGTCCGGCGATGATGCGCAGGAGCGTGGTTTTGCCGCAGCCGGAAGGGCCGAGCAGGGAAACGAGTTTGCCGGTGGGTACGTTGAGGTTGATGTTTTTCAGCGCGTGGAAATTGCCGAAGTGTTTGTTTAGGTTTTGGATGGTGATGCTCATGCTGCGTTCCTTTCGGCGGCGGCGAGTTTTTTATCTTGTAATTTTGTGATGATGTTCTGCACCGCCAGCGTCGCCAGTGCTAAAAGTGCCAATACGCCGGAGAGGGCGAATGCGCCGGTGAAGTTGTATTCGTTGTAGAAGATTTCGACCAAAAGCGGGATGGTGTTGGTTTCGCCGCGTATGTGTCCCGATACCACGCTGACCGCGCCGAACTCGCCCATCGCGCGGGCGTTGGTGAGGATGATGCCGTAGAGCAGCGCCCATTTGATGTTGGGCAGGGTAACGCGCCAAAACATCTGCCAGCTGCTTGCGCCGAGAATCAGCGCGGCCTGTTCTTCGCTGTCGCCCTGCGCCTGCATCAGCGGGATGATTTCGCGTGCGACAAAGGGGAAGGTAACGAACAGGGTCGCCAAAATAATGCCGGGGATGGCGAAGATAATCTGTATGCCTTGCGCTTCGAGCCAGCCGCCCAATGCCGTGTGCGCGCCGAACAATAAGACGAACATCAAACCGGCCACCACGGGTGATACGGAAAACGGCAAATCGAGCAGGGTGGTCAGCAACTGCTTGCCGCGGAAGTCGAAACGGGTCAGCAGCCACGCCATCGCTACGCCCAAGACGGCATTGACGGGGACGACAATCAGCGCGGTAATCAGCGTCAATTTGATGGCAGACCATGCCTCGGGATCGGTCAGAGATTGCAGGTACAAATCCCAACCGCCTTTTAAGGCTTCATAGAATACGGCAACCAAAGGCACGACCAGCATCAGCAGCAGAAAGCCCAAGGCGGTAGCAGTCAGCAATACGCGCAGCCAACGCGGTTCGCTCAGGTTTGGATTGGTAGAATGGGTTTTCATGTTAGTGAAGTCTCGATTTATTCTTGTATCCGTTTGGGCCGTCTGAAAAATGTTTGCTTAATGTTTCAGACGGCCTGTTGTTTGTTAAACCCTCGCTCCGGCGCGGCGGCTCAAAGTCCATTGCATAATGTTCAAAATCAGCAGGATGACAAACGAAATCATCAGCATAAACAGAGCAACGGCTGACGCGCCCTGAGCATCGTATTGCTCCAGTTTGCCGGTAATAATCAAGGGCAGAATTTCAGACACCATCGGAATATTGCCTGCGATGAAAATGACCGAGCCGTATTCGCCGGTAGAGCGGGCAAACATCATGCCTGCACCGGTCAACAGGGCCGGCGTGATTTCAGGTAAAAGGACGCGGCGGAACGTAGTCCAACGGCTTGCGCCCAAAGTTGCCGCCGCTTCTTCATACTCGCCCGACAATTCTTCCAATACCGGCTGCACGGCGCGGACGATAAAGGGCAGGCTGACGACGATCAGCGCAATCCAAATGCCGATGGGTGTAAACGCGATTTTGATGCCCAAAGGCTCGAAAAAACGGCCTATCCAGCCATTGGGCGCATACAGGGTTGCCAACGCAATGCCTGTTACCGCCGTCGGCAGCGCAAACGGCAAATCGACCAAAGCGTTTACTAATCCTTTGCCTGGAAATTCATAGCGCACCAATACCCAAGCGACCAATGTGCCGAACACGATATTGGTCAACATCGCATAAAACGACATCCGCAAACTCAGCCAGACGGCCGCCAAGACATTGGGTTCGGTAATCGTGTTCCAAAATCCGCTCCAGCCGATTTCCGCTGCTTTGGCCGCCATCATCGCAAACGGCAAAACTACCAAAAGCGACAGGCACAAAACCGTCAAACCCAGGCTGAGCTTGAAACCCGGCAATACAGAGGGCGTTTTGAGTAACAACATAATGGCAACCGTCAGAATTTAATACACGCTTACTTTAACAAGGCCGTCTGAAAACTGGAAAGAATGCTTTGTTTGGTATAAAGACGATTTTGTTATATTGAAGACATGAAAAGGCCGTCTGAAAACCAAATTTCAGACGGCCTTGCTGGTGTGGTAAGGATCAATAGGCAACAGGATCTTGAGATGCAGGCTGGTGTTGCGCCGCGTCATAGTTTTCCTGAGCCGAGCGGACGGCTTTTTCCAAACCGTTGATCCGTTCAAGATAGCGGGCATAGTTGCGTTCATTGCCATAACGCACTTTTTTGCCTTCTTCCAAATTTTTCTTGGCAGTATCCAAAGCACGCTTGGCTGCGCCGACGTCAGCCGGATTGACCGGGGCGACAGCTTCTTCCGCTTGCTCGGTTTTGCTTGGGGAAGTCGGCGTTGCCGGTGTTGAAACAGGCGCAGAAGTATATACGGACGGTTTGCCGATATTGCTGGCTTTGCAGTTTTTGCCGCCGGCTTGGGTATAGACTTTGCGGCCGGCAGAATCGGTACATTCAAAAATAGGTGCGGCGGAAACCGTAGTTGTCAAAGCAAGCAGTAATGTGCTGATCCAAAGTTTGTTCATTTTTATTTTTCCTTAAAACCATTTCCACCAAACAATTAAAGCCGCAATCATGATGATGTTGGCGAAGAGGATAGGTTTCCACTGTCTGGGCGCGCGCCGCAATTCGGCGCCAGATCGCGTGCGGCGGATATAGAAAAACGGGCTGAGCAGCATGGAAGCGGCACATACCAAAATAATCACGGCGTAATAGATTTTGTGCGTTTCCATATCGTTTCTCCGTTTCAGACGGCCTGAAAGGCTGCCTACAACGCATTTTTGCGTGAAGCGTTGCCTGTTTTCATCTTGCATCGGTATTGGGCATACTTGACATGGCCTCAATCCTGAGGTCTTTGCAAAAATATGCTACAATCGCGTCCGATTATAACATTCTATTTATAAAGGTTTTACGAATAATGATTTCTACCAACGGCATCACCATGCAGTTCGGCGCAAAGCCGCTGTTTGAAAACGTATCCGTCAAATTCGGCGAAGGCAACCGTTACGGCTTGATCGGCGCCAACGGCTCAGGCAAGTCCACCTTCATGAAAATCCTCGGCGGCGATTTGGAACAGACTGCCGGCGAAGTCGCGATTGAAAACGGCGTGCGTTTGGGTAAATTGCGCCAAGACCAGTTTGCCTACGAAGACATGCGCGTGCTGGACGTGGTGATGATGGGTCACACCGAAATGTGGGCGGCGATGACCGAGCGTGATGCGATTTACGCCAACCTTGAAGCCACCGAAGACGACTACATGAAAGCCGCCGAACTGGAAGCCAAGTTTGCCGAATACGATGGCTACACCGCAGAAGCGCGCGCTGCCGAATTGTTGAGCGGCGTGGGCATTTCCGAAGATTTGCACAATGCGACCATGGCAGAAGTTGCCCCGGGCTTCAAACTGCGCGTATTGCTGGCGCAAGCCCTGTTCTCCAAACCAGATGTATTGCTCTTGGACGAACCGACCAATAACTTGGACATTAATACCATCCGCTGGCTGGAAGGCGTGTTGAACCAATACGACTCCACCATGATCATCATCTCGCACGACCGTCACTTTTTGAACGAAGTCTGCACCCACATGGCGGATTTGGACTACAACACCATCACCATCTATCCGGGCAACTACGACGATTATATGCTCGCTTCCGCCCAGTCGCGTGAGCGCGCCCTGAAAGACAACGCCAAAGCCAAAGAGAAACTGCAAGAGCTGCAAGAGTTTGTTGCCCGCTTCTCTGCCAACAAATCCAAAGCCCGTCAGGCAACCAGCCGTCTGAAGCAGGCAGACAAAATCAAATCGGAAATGGTCGAAGTCAAACCTTCTACCCGTCAAAACCCGTATATCCGTTTTGAAGCCGACGAAAAAGCCAAGTTGCACCGTCAGGCAGTGGAAGTTGAAAAACTGGCCAAACGTTTTGAAACCCAGTTGTTTAAAAACCTGAACTTCATCCTTGAAGCAGGCCAACGCCTTGCCATCATCGGCCCGAACGGCGCAGGTAAATCTACCTTGCTGAAACTCTTGGCCGGCGCATACAACCCCGAATATTCAGACGGCCTGTTGCCGGACGAAGGCACCATCAAATGGGCGGAAAAAGCCAGTGTCGGCTACTATCCGCAAGACCATGAAAACGACTTCGACGTCGATATGGACCTGAGCGAATGGATGCGCCAATGGGGTCAGGAAGGCGATGACGAACAAGTCATCCGCGGCACTTTAGGCCGCTTGCTCTTCGGCAGCAACGATGTCGTGAAAAAAGTGAAGGTTCTCTCTGGTGGCGAAAAAGGCCGTATGCTTTACGGCAAACTGTTGCTGTTGAAACCCAATGTCTTGGTCATGGACGAACCGACCAACCACATGGACATGGAAAGCATCGAATCCTTGAACATGGCGCTGGAAAAATACAACGGCACGCTGATTTTCGTATCGCATGACCGTCAGTTTGTATCTTCATTGGCTACCCAAATTATCGAATTGGATGGCAAAGGCGGATATGAACACTACTTGGGCGATTACGAAAGCTATCTGGAGAAAAAAGGCTTAGTTTAAGCCCATACTGATAACCTATTAAGGTATTGAAATGCCGTCTGAAAATCTTTATGTTTTCAGACGGCATTTTTTTGAAGCGTTTCATATTGTCAATCACTGAAACTGCTAAGATTAAAATGGATAAATTTCTTGTTAGGAATTTTTATTAAAGCCATAAAACAGATATACAAAAAGCCGTTTGAAATATTTCAGACGGCCTTTATTTATGTTTTGATAGAAAGAGGATTAACTGAATAATCCTTTAAACCACAACACAATCGCATCCCACATACGACGCAGCCAGCTGCCTTCTTCCACGCCGGTCAGGGCGACGACGTCTTTTTCGGCAATGATTTTGCCGTCTTTCATGACTTTCAGCTTGCCCAATACTTGGCCTTTTTCAATCGGGGCGAGGACGGGCTGAAGCGTTTCTAAAATAGGTTTGACGTTTTTGCCGGTATCGTGGGGAATGGTAATGTAAACATCGTCCAAGAAACCGATATCTACGGCTTTGGTGCTGCCTTTGTAAACTTTGACTTGGGAAATCACTTCTCCGCCGTTGTAAAGTTTAGGCGTGTCAAATGCCTGCAATGACCAGTTGAGCAGTTTGCTGCTTTCGCTGGCGCGCGCTTCGGTGGATTCGGCACCGGCAAGGATGGAAACAATACGGCGGTTGTTGCGTTTGCTGGAAGCGGCAAGGTGATAGCCTGCACCTTCAGAATAGCCGGTTTTCAAACCGTCGATACTGCTGTCGCGATAGAGCAGGAGGTTGCGGTTGGGCTGCTCGATATTATTGTATTTGAAAGATTTGTTTGCAAATAAAGGATAATATTTCGGATAGTCATTGATGAGTGCGGCAGCCAAGATGGCAAGGTCGCCAACGGTTGAAACATGGCCGTTAGAAGAAATACCGGTCGGGTTGTTGAAGTGGGTGTGCTTCATGCCCAAGCGTTTGGCTTCTTCGTTCATTTGTTTGACAAATTCGTCGATAGAGTCGTTGCCAATGGCTTCGGCAAGGGTAATGGCGGCATCGTTGGCCGACTGGATGGTTGTACCCTTAATCAAATCGCTGACACTGACAGGAACTTTCGGATCAAGGAACATGCGTGAACCTTCGACTTTCCAGCCGACGTTTGAAACTGTCAGCATCTGATCTGCTTGAAGCGTACCGTTTTCCAGTGCTTTAAAGGCAAGGTAGGCGGTCATCATTTGCGTCAACGCGGCAGGCTCGATAGGCGTGTCGGCATTGTTGGATGCCAAGGTTTGCTTGCTGTGCAGGTCGGTAACGATATAGGCAGTCGCCGCAATTTCCGGCGGTGTCGTCGGGCTGTTGATGCTGCGCAGCAGCGGCTGCGTTTGAGCCTCGCTTTGTACGGCAGGTGCGGATGCAACCGGGGCGGCAGCAAGGGCAGGAGTATTCAGGAGGGCAGCAAAAATTAAGCTAAGTAGCGTTTTTTTCATCATTATGTGTGGATTTGAATATGAGTGGACACTGTTTCAAAGTAAACAGTTTGGCATATTAAATAGATATTAAGCGGACATTATACCGTCTCATTTAGGCTTTGCTAAGATTTTTCTTGCCTTCAGACGGCCTCAGGGGTATGGTTTTAACTTTTTACTCTGGTCGATTTGACCGAATTGCAATTTATTTCCGAACACTAAAAATACTATGAACCATTCCCTTCCTCTTTCTGATTATCTAACCCGTATTTTGACCGCTTCCGTTTATGATGTAGCCGTAGAAACGCCTTTGGATTTGGCACGCAGTTTGTCAGGCCGTCTGAACAATCAGGTTTTGCTCAAGCGCGAAGATTTGCAGCCGGTGTTTTCGTTCAAAATTCGCGGTGCGTACAACAAAATGGCGAAGCTGCCTAAAGAAGCCTTGGATTGCGGCGTGATTGCTGCGAGCGCGGGCAACCATGCGCAGGGTGTGGCTTTATCGGCGCAATATTTGGGTTGCCGCGCCGTCATCGTGATGCCGGAAACTACGCCGAAAATCAAAATTGATGCAGTAAAGAGCCGTGGCGGTGAAGTGGTATTGAAAGGCGTTTCTTACAACGACGCCTATGATTATGCGATGGAGTTGGCAGAAAAGGAAAAACTGACCTATATCGCGCCATTTGATGATCCTGATGTGATTGCAGGTCAGGGCACTGTCGGCATGGAAATCCTCCGCCAGCACCGCAATATCAATGCGATTTTTGTGCCGATTGGCGGCGGCGGTTTGGCAGCAGGCGTAGCGGCGTTCATCAAACAGGTTTGCCCTCAAATTAAAGTCATTGGCGTGCAAACCGATGATTCTTGCTGTATGAAGCAATCGGTTGAGGCTGGGGAAATCGTACATTTGAAAGATGTCGGTCTGTTTTCAGACGGCACGGCGGTTAAAGTAGTGGGCGAGGAAACTTTCCGCCTGTGTAAAGAGCTGTTGGACGAAATTATTACGGTCAATACGGATATGTTGTGCGGCGCGATTAAAGATATATTTGACGATACGCGCAGCATTACCGAACCTGCAGGCGCATTGGCGCTTGCCGGCTTGAAGGCTTACGTTGCGAAAAACAATATTCAAGGTCAAAACCTGGTTGCCGTTACCAGCGGCGCCAACATGAACTTCCACCGCCTACGCCATGTTTCTGAACGCAGTGAGCTGGGCGAGGGCAACGAAGGTATTTTTGCCGTTACCATTCCTGAAGAAAAAGGCAGCTTCCTTAAATTTATCAATGTCTTGGGTAGTCGGAACATTACCGAGTTCAACTATCGCTACGGCAACGACAATAATGCTCATATTTTTGTCGGCTTGCAAACTGCCGGTGCGCAAGACTTGGCCGTTATCAGCAAACAACTGGCTGATGCAGGCTTGCCGAATGTTGACCTGACCAATGATGAAATCGCCAAAATCCATATCCGTTACATGGTCGGCGGACGTACGGAAAAAGTAGCCAGCGAACGCTTGGTCAGCTTTGAATTTCCTGAACGCCCGGGTGCGTTGTCCCGTTTCTTGAACCATATGCGTGCCGAATGGAATATTACCTTGTTCCATTATCGCAACCATGGTGCGGACTACGGTCGTATTTTGGTCGGTATCGATGTACCTGAAAGCGACAATGAAGCCTTTACCGACTTCTTGGAGAGCTTGGGTTATGTTTATAAAGAAGAAACCGATAATCCGGCTTATAAACTTTTCTTGGCTTAATCAGTAAGATAAAAGGCCGTCTGAAATTTTTCAGACGGCCTTGTGTTTTATGTTCGGCTTTATTTCTTACGGAACACCAAGTCCCAAACGCCATGACCCAATCGTTTGCCTCGGGCTTCAAATTTGGTTTCAGGACGATAGTCGGGCGTAGGGGCGTAATCGGCAGCCGTGTTTTGCAAAGCGTCGAAACTGCTCAAAATTTCCAGCATTTGCACGGCGTATTCTTCCCAGTCGGTCGCCATATGGACATAGCCGCCGCTTTTGAGTTTGGGCAACAGCTTTTCAACAAATGGCACTTGTACCAAGCGGCGTTTGTTATGGCGCTTTTTGTGCCAAGGGTCAGGGAAGAAAATATGAATGCCGTCTAAAGAACCGTCTTCCAGCATCTTTTCTACTACTTCCACTGCATCATGACGCATCACGCGGATATTTGAAATGTGTTCTTCCTCAATCAGCTTCAAGATATTACCGACGCCCGGGCCGTGAACATCAATTGCTAAAAAGTCGGTATCGGGCAGACGTTTGGCAATTTCCACTGTCGCGACGCCCATACCGAAACCGATTTCCAATACTTTAGGATTGTCCCGTCCAAATGCACGGTTCAAATCCAAAGGAGCTTCTTGGAAGTCCACACCAAATTGCGGCCACATCGTATCGATGGCGCGCTGTTGGGCCGCGGTCATATGGCCTTGGCGCAAGACGAAACTGCGGATGCTGCGTTTGTGTTCTTCAGGAACGGTATTTTCGGGTGTATTTTCTGGAATGTTTTCGGACATGTTGTTTTAAATCAGTGAGAAATCAAATAAAAAGGCCGTCTGAAAGAATCAGACAACCCTGCATATAAATCGGCGTGATTATAGCGAATAAACGCTTTTCCTGAAACCTTTTAAAAAGAAGGTTTCAGACGGCCTGATTAAGACAATACCGGTTGCGGTACTTTGTGTTGCACCGCATAAACCGCAGCTTGAACGCGGCTGCTTAGATTCAGCTTGCGCAACAGGTTTTGAACATGCACTTTGACGGTAGATTCAGCCAAGTTTAAATGGCGGGCAATGATTTTATTGCTGTGTCCGGCGGCAAGGTAGCCCAAGATTTCCATTTCGCGCGGGGTCAGTTGCGCCAGCAGGTGGTCGGAGCGGGAAGGAGAAGGAGAAATCAGCGATTGCACCAAGCGGCTGGTCATTTCCGGAGAGAAGACATTGTCGCCATCGACGGCTTTGCGAATGCTTTCCAACAGGAAGTCGGCGTTGATGTTTTTCAGCAAAAAGCCTTTTGCACCCATACGCATACATTCGGTCAAGTCGTCGCTATCTTCGGAAACAGTCAGCATGATGACTGTCAGCTGCGGATTGATGTTCAGAATTTGAGCCAGTGCTTCGCGGCCGTTCATGACCGGCATATCCAAGTCCAGCAAAACTACGTCAGGCTTGAGCTGTTCGACCATTTTTACGCCGGCCAGGCCGTCTGAAGCTTCGCCGACGACTTCAAAATCGGGCTGGCGGGAGAGCAGGGCTTTGATGCCGCTGCGAAACAGGGTGTGGTCGTCAATAAGGGTAATTTTAATCGTCATGATGCTGTTCTCATTTGTTGCGGCAAAGTCAGCATCACTGCCGTACCTTGCCCAATCTGCGATGTAATGGCCAATTGTGCGTTAATCCGTTGGGCACGTTCCTGCATAATGCCCAAGCCGACATGTTCGCCTGAAGGCCGGTTTGATAGGTGTTCTTTATTAAAGCCTGCGCCGTCGTCCCGAATTGTCATGACAAAATCGCCGTGGTTGGCAATTTCGACGCTGACATGTTGCGCACGCGCGTGCTTCCGGATATTGGACAGGCTTTCCTGCAAAATGAAGATGATCTGCAAATGCTCATCATAATTCAAAGCCTGCCCGTCGTCCTGCCATTTTAAATCAACTGGAATACCGGTTTGTCGTTCAAAACGCGCCAGCAGCGATTCTACCGCTTCAGGAAAATCTTTATTACTGATTTTGGTGCGGAAATTCATCAAAAGTTCGCGTACGTCCTCGTAGCATTCCTGCACGCCATCTTTGATAAAGCCGATATTTTCTTCTGCCTGCTCGCGTTGGTCTGAAGCAAACGCGCTTTCCAGCATTTGTACCTGCAAATTCAAAAAGGTCAAAGCTTGTGCGATGCTGTCATGCAAACCTTGCGCAATCAAGTTACGCTCCTGCAAGACTGCAAGCAGGCGGCGCTCTTGTTCCATGCGGTTGTTGGCGATGGAAATGCCCAGCTGTCCGCTTAAGGTATGCAGCAGTTTTTCGTCTTGCTCATCAGGCATATGGCCGTCTGAAAAATACAGGGCCAATACACCGAGCTGTTCGTCTTGGTAAACGATTGGGAATTCTACACGATTTCCCTCTTCGGTTTCACCGACACTTGCCGCCAAGTCAGAGCGTTTGCGTTCTTCATCGGAAAGATATACCGTACCGCCCAAAGCGGAAAACGCCGGCAGAATCTGAGCCAAAAATTCTTCTGCGGCCTGTTGCGGCGTAAAGGTTTGGTGCAGATTGCGCGTGGTTTGGTAGAGCAGGGTCAAATCACGGTTTTGCCGCGCCAAGTCTTGGGTTTGTTTGGCAACTTGTCCTTCCAAGTCTGTATAAAGCGTATGCAGACGGCGGCTCATTTGGTTAAAGCCCTTGCTTACTTGGGCAAACTCACGGATCTGGTCTGTCTCGATTTGAACGCCGAAATGCCCTTTACTGATGGTTTCTACGCCATCGCGCAGTTTTTCCAAGGGGCGGATAATCCATGAGTAATGCCAAACAATCATCAAACCAGCAGCCACAACAATCATCAGCATCATGGCCATTTGAAAGCGGCGCAGCCACAAGGTATTTTGCTCGTTGGCATTTTCCATCGCCTGTAAAAACAGCTCGATGTTGCCGGCAAAACGGTACAGGCCGATTTGGGTTGGACGCTCGTAATGTTGCAAAGACGGCTTGATGTTGGATTCCCAATCAATCAACAGCATCGATTGAATCAAGTCGTAAGCCAACGGCGTTTGAGACGGAATCAGCGGATGAATGGCATCACTTTGCGTCACATTGGCCAGCGTACGCTCAAATTCTTTGATTTGGTTATCAATTTGCGCATTGGGCGTACGGACGCTTGCCATATAAGCCAAACGATACACCTGCATTTTCAAACTGCCTGCATCTTCAATCGTTTTAGCCGCGTTTTCCAAACGCCAAGAAAGCAGAAGGGTAAAGACAATCGACAAAAATGCCGAACTGACCCATAAAAAAGTCAGCAGTTTTAAACGCGAAGACAGGCTCAGGCCGTCTGAAGATCCGGAGAATAAACGCATAAAGCACGCAGGGGAACTAATCCGATAATCTTATAAAAATATCATTCTTTCGGCCTATAAACAACCTGTCTAAAATAATTGTGTGGTTATGATAAGAAAAAACAGGGGTTTAATGTAAAATCATGTTATGATAAAATTCATCTCAAGTGAATTAAATCATGAAAATAAGGTTTCAGACGGCCTGAAACCTTGAAACTTATCCAATAAACACAACATCTTGAACCACACTCCATACTCTGCTTCGCAAAGGACTACCAAAATGAAAATTTTCGCACTGATATTGGCCGGCGGGCAGGGAAGCCGGATGGGAGGTGTCGATAAGGGGTTGGTGCAATGGCACAACAAAGCCTTGATAGATCATGTTATCGAAAAAATCCGCCCCCAAGTCAGCCATATCGCCATCAGTGCCAACCGCAACCTTGAGTCTTACGCCCAACGCAGCGCGCATGTTTTCTCTGATGCGCGCCAATGGCAGCATTATGGCCCTTTAGCCGCTTTGTGTACTGCCGCCAACGATTTACAAATTGCCACTGCCGACTGGTTGCTCATCGTATCTTGCGATATGCCGCGTTTGCCGGAAAATTTGGTATCCCAATTTGAAACCATCGCTCGGCGCACGCCATTGTGCAATGCGTTTTATGTAGAGACCCCTGCCAGACCGCATTACAGCGTGATGTTTATCCGGCCGCAAATCCTGCAAAGCACCGTGCCATACCTTTATTCAGGAATGCGCAGCATCCGCGGCTGGCTACAGCAACAGCGCGCGCGAGTTGTCCATTTCCCTCATGAGCAGGATTTTATCAGCTACAACACGGAAAACGATTTGGCTCAGCCTTTGTAGTTGGGTCAGTAAGGGGGCTAATGTTCAGGTAGGGATATGCTAACTTGATGATTATTTAGTATCTTTCAATAGGTAATAACTATCTTGTAATTAGTTCTCTTAGAAATTCATCAATCCGTATATTTAAATAAAATATACGTTCTTCGTTAAAATAAACTTTGGCTTTTTCCCTATCGACTGTTGCTTTTAGGTCATTTAGTCTGCCTAAGTCCAAATTTTCACTGGTATATTTTCTTGCCAACAGTGCACGTAGCAAATCTCCATCCAGCCCTAAACCTTTAATTACTTTTAGCACCTTATCATTGGCATCTTTTTGTTTGTACGTGGTGATGTAATCACTTAAGGCTAAATTTGGATCAAGCTTGATATCGCCGGATTGCACATCGTGTAAAAACAACTCAGCAAATTTTTGATCTTCTTTAGAAAGCGTAGCAAAAGAGTGGTGTAGCTCCTCAAGTGCAGCAGCTTCTTCTATGCCGCCGATGGTTTTAAGCCATTTTTCAAAACGGGCATTCATATAATTTTGATCAATTTTATCGGTTTCGATTTCGTTGATGTGCGAACGCAAATCAAATGGAACATCATCGCTACCGCCACCATTGCCTGAACTTTCTTTAAACAAATCTTTATAACGAGCCAGCAGTTTATCGTAGGTTTCTTGATCAAAATTAAGTGTGGCAGTGATTACGCTGTCGTCTTCCTGTACCACATCATAGCTTAATTTTTCCCAAGAAAAGCCCAAGAGCCGAGCAGCTTGTAAGTGCTCATTGAGCTGATTGAATAGTTTGACAAACTTTGCGCATGAGGTTGTATCATCAGGGTTTTTTGAAAAATCCTCTAATCCTGCCCATTTGAAAATATCGGCAATATCGGCAAAGCAGACATTCATTTTGTCGATAACTTTATCTAAATTATCGACAAACAGCCCCATAGGACGGTCGCCCGAATAAAGTTTTACGGCTCGCTCAATATTGCGTTGCATCGTATGCGGCTTGCGGTAATAGCGGATTAAACCAAAAGGCTTATCCGTTTTGTCGCATACGCGGTTAGTGCGGGAAAACGCCTGAATCAAGTTGGCGTAATCCAAAATTTTGTCTAAATAGAGCGTATTGAGCCATTTGCTGTCGAAGCCTGTCAGCATCTGATCGACCACAATCAACAAATCCAGCTGCTCGTCGGGCTTGATTCTCTTATACGCATTGATATGCGACAACCTATCCGACAAATCTGTTTTAAATCGGGAATAAGTGGCGTAGCCGAAATTTGTGTGGAACTGGGTGTTGTAACCTTCCAAAATTTCGGCAATCCATTTTTCCTTATCGTTGCCTTGCCCATCGTTAAGAATATTCGGATCGAAAAGGGCGGTCAGTTTCGGCAAGGATTTTTTAGCTTCCTCAGAATTTCCGACTTCCTCAGCAATTCTGATTTTCTCAGCAATTTTGGCTTTAATTAAGCGATAATAATTGACCGCTTCGGGAATAGAGCTGGTGGCAAAAATGGCATGATATTTTTTGCCTTGGCTGAGGCGTGGCCAATTTTCCAGCATGTCGTCGATCACTGCATTCACATGTTCCGGCGTTTGATATTGCACATTGGGTATATAATCTTCAATGCCTTTTTGATATTTGCCGTCTGAAGTATATTCTCCCGCCATCGGCACATTATTCATAAATTGATTGTAGATTTTTTTCTTTTGGTCATCGGCAAATACTTCGCTTTCATCTGCTGCTTTGGCTTCTTGCAAAGCGATAGTTCTGCGTAAATCGCTGTCTTTAAAGGTGCGGATATGGAAGGGATGAAAGCCCAGCACATTTTCATCACGAATGCCGTCTGCAATCGAATAGCGGTGCAATTCATTGCCGAAAACCGTGGCAGTGGTTGAATTTTTCTTAGCGTTTTCTTCTTCAATCGGTGTGCCGGTAAAGCCAAAGAAAATCGCATTGGGGAAGGTGTGCTTAATGGTGAGCAACATATCGCCAAAAGTGGTGCGGTGGGCTTCATCAATGATAAACACCAAACGTTTACCACTGATTTGCTCGATGTCAGCCTCATTGACTCCTTCTTCCGCCTTGATATTACTCATTTTTTGAATTGAGGTAACGATTAAGCGGTCGCGGTCTTGTTTGCTTTTTAGCTTGGCGAGCAAAATGGCGGTGTTTTCCGTTGCCTGCACATCATCTTTACTATCGGCAAAATTCTGATATTCCTCCAGAGATTGCTTGCCTAGCTCAATACGGTCGAGCAAGAAAATCACCTTATCCGCATCTTTGCGACGGCTGATTAACTGCGCCGATTTAAAACTCGACATCGTTTTGCCCGATCCTGTGGTATGCCAAATATAGCCGCCGCGCTGATTGCCTGAAGTCCAATCTGTCTTTGCCACCGTGTCGGCAATTTTGTTGACCGCATAATACTGATAGCTGCGCAACACTTTCAGCTGCTCGTCTTTCGCATCGGCAATGGTGTAATCGCCGATAAACTGGTGCGCCATCGGAATCGAGAGGAAATGCGTCGCCACCTTATCCCAATCGTTCATATACACATTATTGAAATCCGCCCAACGGAAATAAAACGCAGGATTTAATTGACCGCCGGTATTGGCAAAATAGCGGCATTCTTCCGGCGTCATCGCCACAAACACCTGCACCAGGCTAAAAATGCCCGAAAACGCGCCTGCCTTATGGTATCGCTCAATTTGATAGGTCGCTTGGCTGATGGGTACGCCAGAGCGTTTCAACTCAATATGAAACATCGGCATGCCGTTGATTAACAGCATCAAATCGCCTCGCTGCTTAGGGTATAAATCCGAACGAGGAGTAAATTGGGGCTGCTGGGCAATTTGATAGCGGCTTTTGCCGGCAGAAATTTCCTCACGGTCGAAAATATCCAGCGACACTTCCTTGCCGAAATGACGGCTTGCCTCATTTTCACGCTTGATGGCCACCGTTTTGCCATTGATAAAACCGTTTAAAGCATAAGGCGTTTTCAATGCCTGCACTTGCTCTAAAATCTGATTCATTTCCGAACGAATCAACGGTACATCGAGCTTGTCGATATGTTGGTTGGTTTTATTCAAATGATCCTGCCAGTTGGCAATCAACTTTTCTTCGGTGGGATAGCGCAACACTTCCTTTTCCCAGCTTTTGGTGGCCAGCAAGGCAATCAGTGCGTTTTCAAAATCAGCTTCTTTATTAAACATTCTTTTTCTCCGTAAGGGGCTTACGCCTTTTTTCAGACGGCCTCAATCATGGACAGGAACGCCGCCCTATACCAACATCGTCGCCAACAGCCCTTTTTTGAGTTGGTTTAATTTTTCGACCTCTGCCGACTGTAAGGCAATGGTTTCATCTAATTGGCGGAAGAAATTACCGATGGCGGTTTGTTCTTTTTTTGTTGGGAATGATATTTCAATTTTTTTTACAATTTCACCTGATAAATTCCCTTGGCCACCTTGAAGATATAAATTAACAATATTTTCTTTATTATTTTTTAGCCATTGTGAAATAAATTCTGCATCGTAATTTTCATTTGGAATGATAGCTAAAATTGCTTGATTGATTGCACCATTAATTTTACTTCGTTCAACTTCTCCACTTGTTGCACCATACAACGCATATAGAATATCACCTTGCTTTACCAATTTTGCAGATGAGCTTTCTAAACCTTCTTGAGTTAAAAACAGTTCAGTTTTTGAGCTATGAATTTCACCTGAACGAATAAAAGGAATATTACCACCATAAAATTTAGAATTTCCAACGCTAGGCGTTCCTCCTGAATAAGAACTAGCAACCTCCCCCAACTTCCTATATTCCCACTCCTCATCAAACCCTTTAAAGCGGATTTCCGGTATTTTTTCACCGTTTGCGGGGAACATTTTTGCCAGCATTGCCTTTTTAAGCTGACGGCTTTTTTCCAACACCGCACGGCTCTCGGCAATTTGGCTGTCTAAGCGACGGAAAAACAAACCGAGATGGGTTTGTTCTTCAACAGTTTGAGGAATTAAGATTGCTATATTTTGTAGACTACTCGTATTAATTGCTGGGTAACTTGTCCCCGTGCAACGTAATAGAACTTCTTGAACAAATTCTTCTTTCTGCACCAACGTTAATAAAAAATAACCATCATTTTGTGGACGAATTTGAATATATCCAGTTGAAAATACAAAATTTTCATTATTTTTCTCAAATAGATAATTGTTTTTTTGATAAGGACGAACAGCTTGAAAAAATAAATCCCCATTTTTAGCTAATCTTTGTGCTCTTGAAGGTGCTGTTTCCTTAAATTCTTCTCTATATGAAATTAGTTGAGTACCAACAACAGATTCTAAATCAACATACTGGAAAATTTGGGGAATTTCTGCTTTAGGATTAAACTCTCCAACGCTTTCAAAACCTTCCGTCTTCCATTCCCCTGTAAAACCCTTAAACCGCAAACGTGGCTCTTGTTGCTTATTCATTTTGCCCCCTTAGCCTTTCAAAATCGCCTGCCATGCGGCAATGCCCTGTAAGTCAAACTCGCTGCCGGTGAGTTCGTCCATCATTTGCGCCAGTGCGGCGGCGCTTTCTTGTTTACGCTCGCTGATGTGCTGATAGGTGTCGGCATATTTGTCGCAAAGTGCGGTCAGTTTTTGGCTGAATTGCGCCAGCATGTTTTCAGGCAGCCTGCACATCGCCGCATTGAGCGGAACAAACCATTTTTGGCGGAGCAAATCGAGGGCTTCGGCATCATCCAGGGCTTCAATGGTGGCTTTGGTTTTGCTGTGAAGCTCGGCGGATTGGGTTTTGAGTTCCGCCTTGAGCGTTTTTTCTTCGGCAAGCAGCTTATAGGCAGCCTGCAATTTTGCGCCTAGGCTTTCTTCGGCAAAAGTGTGTTTGTCGATGGCTTTGCTTAAGTCGGCTTTTTTGGCAATCGCTACGCCGTCGGCTTCCAATTCTTGTTGCAAGGCTTTGGGAATTTCGGCGTTGATAAAACCGTCGCCTTCATCATTGACGGCAGGGCAGGCTTTTTCTTCTTCGCTCAGGTTTTCCAAAATGCTTTGCATTTCGGCGGCGATTTCCGCCAAGCGGGTTTCTTTGGCTTTTAGGTTTGCCAATTCCTGCGGCAGTTTGACGGCCTGCACCAATTCAAACGGCAGAATATGCCCCACCCAGCCGTTTGTACTTCGGCTTCTTTTTTGGTTTTGCTGTCTTTTTTCAGCACCATAAATGGATCAACCTGCTTAATTGCTCGTTTGCCTTCGGTTTGGATCATCTCCAAATCGGCAGCAATGCCTGCTACATCGGCGCGCCATAAGTCATCGAGTTTTTGATAGGCGGTATAGAAATCCAATAAGGGCATGGCCTGCACTTTTTCCCGAATGAGTTCGGCAAGTTGTTGCTGGGTTTGGGAAATATTGAGTGTTTCCATCGGCTCAATCAGCAGAGTTTCCAAGCTGGCAGTGAAATCGGCAAAGTTTTGGGCAAATTGCGCTTGGTAATTCAGCACGCTGGCGTGGCTTTGCATGGCGGCTTTGAGATTGTCGGTTTTCGGCTGCACATAAGGTGTGCCGTTATCGGTAAATAAGGCCGTCTGTAAACCGTCAAAGGCTGCCCAGTAGTCTGCGAATTGTGCCAGCTCTGCTTTGGGAATGCCGCCGTGTATGGTGGAGAAAATATCCCATTGCTCCGTCGGTTCGGCGGAATCGACATAGCGCGGAATGTTGAGGTTGTAGCCGTTTGCCACAATTTCGGCTTTCGGCACAATGCGGGAGAATTTAGGCAATTCTCGGCGATGGGTCACACAATCGACAATGCGCTTGATGTCGCTTGCCTGTAAATGGTTGTTTTTGCCCACTTTGATGAAATGCTTGGAGGCGTCAATCATCAATATGTCGTTACGTTCGCGCTCTTGGCGCAAAACGATGATGATGGTGGGAATGCCCGTACCAAAAAAGATATTGGCAGGCAGACCGATAATGGCATCGATATGATTGTATTCAATCAGATTTTTTCGGATTTTCTCTTCTTCCCCGCCCCTAAAAAGCACGCCATGCGGCAAGACGATGGTCATGATGCCGTCAGGTTTTAAGTGGAAGAGGTCGTGCAATAGAAAGGCAAAATCGGCTTTTGCCTGCGGGGCGACGCCAAAGCGTTTGTAGCGGATGTCGCCTTCTTTGTCTTTGGGATTCCACGGCTGGGAATAGGGCGGATTCGACACTACGGCATCCAGATACAGCGGATCGCCTTCCAGCGGCCAGTCGTCTTCTAATGTATCGGCATTGCGGGTGAAAATATTGCTCGGCAAAATGCCACGCATGACCAGATTCATGCGCGTGAGGTTGTAGGTGTTTTCTTTTAATTCTTGGGCGTAATATTTGATGCTGTCGGCGCTTTTGAGATGTTTGGCGACGCTATGGCCGATGTTGATCAGTAATGAACCTGATCCGCTGGTCGGGTCGTAAATGCTGATTTCTTCACGGTCTTTGAGATGGTCGGCAATGATCTCCGACATTAGCAAAGATACTTCGTGCGGCGTATAAAATTCGCCCGCTTTTTTGCCTGCGTTGGCAGCAAACATACTAATCAGGTATTCATAAATAAAGCCCAATACGTCATAGCCTTGTTTACCGTCCATCGGAATATCGGCAATCAGCACGAAAAGGTCTTTCACCGCATTGGTTTGGTTGGTGGCGGTATCGCCCAATTTGCTCAAACCGGATTCTAAGGTTTTGAAAATGCCGTCAAAAACTGAGATGTAGTTTTCTGCAATATTGCGGCTGAAAGCGCTCATTGCTGTGCGTACGTTGGCAATATTGAAATCCGAGCCTTGGGCTAACCAAGTTGAAAACAGATGTTCGTAGCTGATGAAATAGCCGAGGTTTCTTTTGATATGGTTGACAAGCTCGCCGTTAGATTCGGTAAGCTCATCGGCAAAATTTGATCTTTCTAAGCCTTGTTCAAGGGCAAATTTTTCTAATTTATCAGAAAGAAATTTGTAAAAAATAAAGCCTAAGATGTAGTCTTTGTACTCGTTCGCTTCAATTTTGGAACGCATTTTATTCGCAGATTGCCAAATTTTGGCTGCAAGTTGTTGTTTATTCATTTTTTCTCTTATTGGTTTTTGATTTTATACATATTGCGATATGTATGATTGCTAGGTGCAGGCTTAGCTATGATAAACCATCAACACAGTGTTTACATAATTTACATCGTAGAGGAAGTATGATTCATCGATGCAATGCAAAATGGTAGGAAAGCTCACATTACACAAAGGCCGTCTGAAACTCAACTTTCAGACGGCCTTTTGTGTCCATATAAAAGTTGCAATCTATATTGGCGAGGATGAGATTGAGCTTGTCATCTTTGAATATAAATGATTAGGATAGAACAAGCGTTTGGATTTTGAAGATGATTTATAAAAACTCTTTGAAATTTCTCTACTCTTTGAAAAAGAAAAAAGGCCGTCTGAAAAGTGCAGGCTGCTTTTTGGGTTTTCAGACGACCTCCAAAGCAGCCCGCACTCAAGTATTTTGGATTGACTAACGCGAGCTATCTGCCAAATACTTTCCGCCAGGCATTCGGATTGATTTTAAACTTGGCTTTGAACTGCAAACGTAGGTTTGCCGCGCTGCCGAAGCCGCTTTGTTCGGCGATGCGTTCTATCGGCAAATCCGTATTTTCCAATAAATCCTGCGCCTGCCATAGCCGCTCTGTTGTGAGCCACTCACCGAAATTCATGCCTGTGGCTTGAGAAAAATGGCGGATAAAGGTACGACGGGAAACGGCTAATTTTTTTGCCAAATCGTCCAAGCGGTATGGGGTTGCAAGGTTTTGGCGCAGTTCGTCCAATAAGTGATTGATTTTGTCATCGGCGGTACGACGTTCGATAGGTCGGTGGATAAACTGCGCCTGCCCGCCTTCGCGGTGTGGTGCCGCAACCAAGGTACGGGCAAGGTCGTTGGCAACGGTTGCACCGTGGATTTTGCGGATGAGGTACAGACAGCAATCCAGCCCGCCCGCCGCACCTGCCGATGTTAAAAAGTTGCCGTCTTCCGCATATAGGCGGTTGGTATCCAGATGAATTTTAGGGAAACGGCGGACAAAGTCGTCTTCGGCAAGCCAGTGAGTCGCGGCGGTTCTGCCGTCTAAAAGTTCTGTGTAGGCAAGGGCGTAAGAGCCGTAGCATAGGGCGACAATATGTGCACCACGTTTCGCTGCCCGCTGTAAATTCTCAGCCAGTTCCGGCGTCGGGGTTTCTTCAATGTTGCGCCAGCCTGCGATGACGATGATGTCGGCTTCTTCCGTCAAATCTAGGCCGCCGTGAATGGGAATGCTTGCGCCCAGTGCCGTGATGGCGTCTTTGCTGTCATCGGAACAGATTTTCAGGTCAAAGAGCGGATTGTCCCGATAGGTCGTCTGAAAAATAGAAAAGGGAATGTTGAAGACAAAATCATTCATGCCCGATTGAGCATATAGCACGATTTTGGGGACAGCTTGATTTTGGCGAAACTCGTTATGCTCGTTTTCAGACGACATTTTGGCACTATCCTTACGTTTATTGGCAATATTGCCTATTTTAGCCGATGTACCTGCTGCTTAAAATACGCTTCATGATTTTTTAAGGAGCAACATCATGAAATTCAAGCAATTTATTCTTGCCACTGTTTTGGGCGCGACAGCCTTTTCCGCTTGGGCAGACGATTCATACCAACATATCCGTAACGCTACTGCCAAAGTCGAATATGCAGGACAGACGTTTTTGATTGACCCTTTTTTCGCCCCCAAGCATTCCATGAACGGCTTTGCCGGCACGTTCAATAACCAAGCCAAAATGCCGCTGGTCGGGCTGCCGATGAGTGTGAATAAAATTTTGGACGGTGTGGATGCAGTTATCGTTACCCATACTCACGAAGACCATTGGGACGAAACCGCCGCACGTTCCATTCCGAAAAACCTGCCCGTATATGTGCAGCACCAAGCCGACGCGGCAAAAATCCGCAGCCAAGGCTTTACTGATGTACGCGTGTTGAACGGCAGCGCCGTCTTCAACGGCGTAACCATCAGCAAAACCGGCGGCGTACACGGTACAGAAGCCATGTATGCCAACCCTCAGCTAGCCGAAATCTTAGGCGATGCAATGGGTGTGGTATTCCAAAGCAGCGGACATAAAACCGCTTATATTATGGGTGATACTGTGTGGACGGCAGATGTAAACAAAGCATTGAACCGCTACAAACCCGATTATCTGATTATGAACACGGGCTACGCGCTGATTTCAGGCATTTCAGACGGCATTATTATGGGGACGGCTGATGTATTAAAAGCCAGCCAAGTCATGCCTAAAGCCAAAATCATCACCGTACACATGGATACCGTGAATCATACCGCCGTCAGCCGCGCCGATATGCGTAAATTTATACGCGGTCAAGGCATTGAAAGCCGTGTGAACGTTCCGGAAGACGGAGAGACTGTGAGGCTAGATTGATAAGCGGTCATCTTTTAAAGAGAATTTGTAAAAATACTGGAAAATTTGGCCTCTCTTTGTTATGAAAAAAGCCGTCTGAAATTTCAGACGGCTTTTACTTTTAACGCATCCACAATCAATTTAAATACATTGGAATGCCCGCGGCGGCTGGGGTAATAGAGGTAAAACGGTTCGTAAGTGATTGCGTATTCAGGCAACAGCTCGACCAGGTGCCCCGAATTGAGTGCATCCGCTACGCTCATATGTGCTATCCACGCAATGCCAAGGCCGTCTGAAACGGCTTGCAGACGCAGATGATTGTTGATGGAAAACTGCGATTTTGGCGTGAACGTAATCAGCTCTTTTTTGTATTTGAATTCCCACTGCATCTCCGTGCCGTGTTCAGCGGAGAGTTTTATGCCGATAAGGCGGTGCTGTTGCAGATCATCAATATTTTTTGGTGAACCGTGTTGCGCCAAATAATTGGGTAAGGCGACCAACGCCATTTTGAGCGGCTCAGAAATCGACACGGCAATCATCTCTTCGGGTATTGGTTCAAAATCGGCTTTAATTTCGGGTACAACGCGGCTTCCACCGCTACCACAGGGGCATTGATACGAAATTTATTCTATTGAGAAAATTATTTTTGTAGTAACTATTGAATTATCATCGCATTCCCCAAATAATTGAGTAAATTTAACAGATAAAGGTAAAACAATGTATAAGCAACAATGGAGATTATCGAACGATACGGATAAATTGCATTTGACTCTTGATAGGATTATTGGATTTATTTCAAATTGTGATACAAAAGTGTCATTTTGGTTCTCATTTTTTGGTGCAATTCTAACCATTCTATCTACTTTAAAAACGCCCACAAAAGAAGCTATAAAGAGTGTCTTATGTGCAAACCCTAGAAATATAACAGATAATGTCGTGTTAATTGTATTTTTGGTGTCAGCAGTATTTTTCATAATTGGACTTTACTTTCTAAGCCAGGCTTTGATGGCAAAAACAATCAATAACGAAGATAGAAAATCTAATATTTTCTTTGGGCATATTGCATCACACAAGAACCAGCAAGCCTATATGAAGTGTCTTAAAGTGACTAATTTGAATAAATATATTGAAGATTTAGTTTCACAAATATATATCAACTCCAAGATTTGTGAACAAAAATTCAAAAACTATAACAAGGGAGTGAAAATGAGTGGTATAAGCATTATTTTTTTATTGGTTTCGTGGCTTTACATTTTTTAGAAATAGGAGTTGATAATGCCAAAGTATGACTATATACAAGGAAAGAACCGAGTAGAAAGCATTCTAGATAATAATATGATTATAGAAGAAAAGGAAAAATTGCCATCTGATGGTAATTTTACTTTTGAAAATGGATACAGGACGTGGTTAACCAGTATTTTTATAGATATTCGAGATTCAAGTAGATTATTTACAAGCAAGAATCAAGAGGAAACCGCAAAAGTAATCAGAGCATTTATTTCTGAACTGATTGAAATACTGAGAGATGATGATGGATTCATGCTTGAGATAGGTATTCGTGGAGATTGTGTTTATGCAATTTATAATACGCCTTTTCAAAAAGATATTCTAAATTGTGCCAATAAAACCTTCTATGCAAACACATTTATCAAGATGTTTAATAAGATGTTAACGAAAAGAGGGATTGATCCTATTCGGGCTGGAATAGGAATGTCCACAGGGTACGATTTAGTCATTAAAACAGGACGAAAAGGTGTTGGAATTAATGAAAAAGTATGGATTGGTACAGCTGTCACTGAGGCATCTAATTTGTCATCATTAGGAGATAAAGATGGTTACTGTAGATTAATGTATTCATCGATATCATATGAGAATTTCATTGATGGATTAAAAGATCAGTGTAGTAATCAAAATGTTGAAAATTGGTTTACACCTATAATCTCTCCAATACCTAATATAGATATTGTATATAATGCGAATATTATAATATTAGATTTTAATAATTGGATTAACTATAATGTATAAAAATATTTACCAAAAGTAGATTATAGTCTATTACTGATAGCGTAAACGTCCATGCTCTTATTGTTAAAAGGTCGTATGAAAACGGATTTAGTTTTTCAGACGACCTTTTCCTTATCTCTACATAAAAAGTGCGGTCAAATTCCCAAGCATTTTTCAAACTTTAAAAACTTCAAAATTTTCGTCCGTGCGCGCGGTGGATTTGGGGCTGTTTAATAAAGTGATGCCGTATGCTAATCAGATTGAAATCAATTCGTTCCAACAAAAAAACGAAGCCGTTTCCGCTTTGCAGGCTGAAGGCATCGCCGTGGAAGCATGAGCGCCGTTTGCTGAAGGCAAAAACGATATTTTCCACAATCCCGTGTTAAGCAAAATCGGCACGAAATATGGCAAATCCGTGGCTCAGGTGATTACCTGCTGGCTGGTGGAGCGTGGCATCATTGTATTGGCAAAATCCACCAAACCCGAACGCATGGCGGAAAACTTGAACGTCTTTGATTTTGCGCTTAGTAATGAAGACAAAGCCGAAATTGCCAAACTGGACGGCACGTTCGCCGCCATCGTCAATCACGACACGGTGGATAATTTGAAACGCATCTCCGCGTGGAAAATGGGCGTGTAAGTGTAGCGAAAAACCATCTGCAATTCATCATATGAAAGGACAAAACATGATTAACGGGTTAGATATCGAACGTTTCCGAACTACCATGGCAGCGGTTGAAAACGACCATGCAAAAGGCAAGGCAGCATTACGCGCCGATTCGCGCTGGGTATCCGGCACGAAGAACGAAATCTCCGTGCGCCGCTTCCCTGCCTTTACCACAGACGAACCGAAAAACATGGGCGGTGAAAACGCCGCCCCAAATCCGGTGGAATACCTGATCAGCGCTGCTGCAGGCTGCTGCTCCATAGGTTTCGAGTTGCAAGCAGCACAAGCAGGCGTGAAACTGGAACAGTTTGAAATATCCGCAAGCGGCGGTATCGACATGGCCAAACTGTTCGGCATGGAAGATGGCTACGGCGGACTGGATAATTTGGTGCTAACCGTAAAAGTAAAAGCCGACGCCGACCTTCCTACCCTGCAAAATTTCGCCGACCGCTCCGCCGCCACCTCGCCAGTGTTGAACAGCCTGAAAGCGCGGGCAAAAGTGGTTGTGGAAAAAATCTAGACGACTCAAAACGTTTTCTTGTTTTCATTTCGTTAAAAGCCCCTTTTCTGGACAACTAGAAAAGGGCTTAATCGCTCAAAGGAGTACATGGCATGCAACAACTGCACACTTTGAAAGACATCGAACAGGCCATCGCCACACACCCTTTAGTATCACTGTACATCAAAGCCCCAATCTGCGGTGTTTGTACGGTCGTGGCAGCCCAGCTTGACTCAGCTTTGGCGGTGGAAGGAAATGTGTATGCTGTAAAAGCCGATATTGCTGAAATACCCGAAATGGCTGGACGTTTCCACGTACTGACCGCACCTGCATGGCTGCTGTTTTATCAAGGCAAGGAAGTAGAACGGATGGCCCGCTTCATCCCTCAGGCACAGATGAAGCAGACATTGGCAAAATGGACAAAAATAGCAGAAAGCGGACATCAGTAACCGGTCTATCAATGTTTCAGACGGCTGCGGTCTTGATAATGATGCAAGTGGTCAAGTTTTTAAGATGATTTGCAAAATACTTAAAAATTTGACCGCTCTTTATTACGAAAAGATCGTCTGAAACGGCTTGTAGACTGAGATAATGATTGATGAAAAGCGGTGATTTGTACGCTAAAACCATCTTCTGAAAATCCCCTTTGACATTCTCCATCTTTCCCTTTAAAATGCGTTTAAGTTTTTAAACGTATAAACTCAAGAAACCGAATATGCCACACCAAACCATGAATTTAATGCGCGAGTGCATTCCCATCTTTACCGTGTTGAGCGATGAAAACCGCCATCAAATCCTGCGCGTTCTGTGGGAACACGGCAAGATGAATGTGAATGAGCTGACCGAGCATCTGCATCTGTCGCGCCCTGCGGTGTCGCATCACTTGAAAATCATGCTGCAAGCCGGGGCGGTGGCGGTGGAGCAGGTCGGCAAAGAGCGGTTTTACAGTATTGCCATGGTGGATGCGGTGGCGAGGTTGAAACAGCTTGCCGATTTGATGGCTCAAAATTGCCCGCTTTCAAAATAGGGTTATCCGTTAACCCTTTATTTTTACCCAAATACGTTTACATTTTTAAACTTATAAACTCAAAAGGAAAGAATTATGTTATTTATCCCATTTACTTTTCCAAACGGAAAGACTGCTAAAAACCGTATTTTCAAATCAGCCATGGAAGAACAACTTGCCCAAAACGACCAACCGTCTGAAAAACTTGTCCGCCTATACGACACTTGGGCAAAAGGCGGTGCAGGCGTTTTGGTTACGGGCAATGTGATGGTCGCCGAAAGCGGCAAAGGCTCGATAAACGATGTGGTGATTTCAGACGGCCGCAGCCTTGAGATGCTGAAAAAATGGGCGAAAGCAGGCACGCAGAATGACACGCTGCTCATTATGCAAATCAACCATGCGGGCAAACAGTCGCCTGCGGTGGTCAATAAAACGCCGCTTGCGCCGAGCGCCGTGCCGTTAGTGGGCATGGACGGCTTTATCAACCCGCCGCGCGAATTGACTGCCGATGAAATCAACGGGCTGATTCAGCAATTCGTACAAACCGCGAAAATTGCCGAACAGGCAGGATTTTCAGGCATACAGATTCACGCCGCGCACGGCTATCTCATCAGCCAATTCCTCTCACCGCACCACAACCGCCGCCAAGACCAATGGGGCGGCAGTTTGGAAAACCGTATGCGCTTCCTTTTGGAAACCTACACCGCCATCCGCGCCGCCGTGGGTAAAGATTTCTTGGTAGGCGTAAAACTCAATTCGGCGGACTTCCAAAAAGGCGGTTTTGACGAAAGCGAATCGGTGCAGGTGGTGCAAAAACTGTCAGAAATGGGCATTGATTTTATTGAAGTTTCCGGTGGCAACTACGAAAGCCCGCAAATGCTCGCCGCCAAAGACAGCACCCTCAAACGCGAAGCCTTCTTCATCGATTACGCCGAAAAAGCCCGAGCAGTCAGCCAAGCTCCGCTGATTATTACCGGCGGATTCCGTTCACAAAGCGCAATGGAAGATGCCTTATCCAGTGGCCATTTGGATTTAGTCGGTGTCGCTCGTCCGTTTGCTTTATTCCCTGATTTAGCGAACCAAATGCAAAACGGCACCTACCAAACGGTGCAAACCGACCGCATCAAAACAGGCGTAGCATTCATTGATAAAAAAGCAGGTGCAATGTTGGAAATGAACTGGTATATGACGCAAATGGACTTAATCGGACAAGGCAAACAGCCCAATCCTAAATTGTCGGCGTGGAAAGTATTGCTGAAAACTTTGTGGGAAAACGGCAAAGCCGGTTTAAATACTGGCAGATCTTTATAGGGTAAGCAGGGATTTGAAGGAGGATTAAATTTTAAAATTTAACCGTATTTAAAAGTATGAATATAAATAAGTTGATACTAAAAAACCGTTTGAATCTTTAAGTTCAAACGGTTTTTTAGAATTTACGGTAGAGACATTAATACAGAAAAGACCTTGTTTTAGTTGAGATTTAAAATAAAAAATAATGAGTAGATTTAAAACGAGCGTATTGGGGCTTGAGCTAACAGTGTGTCGATGTGTGAATTAGGTAATAGATTGTGATCATTGTAAATGAGCTACATCGTTAAGCTGCTCAATATGAAAACCGCTTTCACTATCGTATTTCACAATACTGATCGAAGTATTCAACAATGACACGGATTTACCCTCATCACGATGGTTTTCCCAAGTCGCTCCGCCTAGTAAGGATAATAAAAGCCGCAAGGTGTGGCCATGCGATACCACTAAAATATTGGCTCCCGATTGATGTACTTTAATGATATCGTAAAGGGCGGCCATTGCACGTACTGCTAATTGTTCAAAGGTTTCGCCACCATTGCTTAATGCTTTATAAGCTGCCGGGTCATTGGTCAGTTGTTTGAATTCGGTAAGCTTCCGCAAGTCAGCGAACTGCATACTTTCCCAACTTCCAAATGATTGCTCATTTAGTCCACAGTGCTGAAAAAGAGGGATGGGACGCTGGCCGATAATATGGCCAGCCGTATCAATGGCACGTTGTAAAATGCTGGAATAAGCAGCGGTAAATTCTACTTGTTGTAGCGCTACGCCGGTTTTTAGAGCTCCTGCAATCCCTTGTTCGGTCAGTGGTGAATTGCCGGATCCCTGCAAAAGCCCTTGTTCGTTCCATTGGGTACGGCCATGGCGAATAAAATAAAAAGTGAGCTGTTTTGACATCATAGTTCCTTGGAGATCGGGAAGTATAGGGTATAACTAATTCATGATGCAAAGGCCGTCTGAAACGATAATTTCAGACGGCCTTTTACTTTAACGTGTGCCGTTTAGATACGGTCGTGCTTGGAGGATAACAAGCTTACCATTGTCAAACGCCCATTCGATATCCTGCTCGCCATTGGCAAATAGCTGTTTGATTTGTTGGCCGGTTTGGTCAAGGCGACGTATTTGTTCTTGATTCATCACGTTACCACTGGGTACAGGCACCTCCCGTACTCCACCGTTTTTATCCAGTTGCAGCGCTGTGGTTTCATTAGAGGAGCTGAGACGTTGTACAGAATCATTGCGACGGTTATAGACTACCTGTTCGGCTACCCGTTTGCCCTCAACGACACGAATACCCAACCCGCGTTTGGCGGCAATGTAGTCGCTATTTTTCTGAGCGGCATCATAGGGATTGATGGTAACCAATACGCCGGAGAGATCTGCATTGATGCTTTGTTGCACAAAGACACTCATTGTCACGCTATCGTGAGGCAATCCGGCAATACGGCGGGCTTCATATGCGCTGTAATTGAAAACGGAAGCCCAAGATTGCTTCACTGCTTTGGCTAACGCGTTTTCATCGATAACATTTGGCACGGTGGTGTACAGCCCTGCGCCGCTGAAATTGGGTAGGTCTTCGGAATTAGAGGAGCTGCGGACAAACACGCCTTTGCTGTTTAATTGATTGCGCCATTGTTCAGCCCATCTGTGTTTCCATTCTGACGGGATTTCGGCATCGGTAATTTTTTTCTGCAGTGAGAGTAAGGCAGTGCGGCGCTTGCGGTTGTCTCCATCACTTTGTGTTTCGATTTGTGCCAGTGTTGTCGCGTTAATACCCAGCCTATCCATCATGGCTTGATAGTAGGCAAACGGAATACAGAATCCGTCAGGTACATTACTACCTTTAATATGGGCGCGGATATGGCCGAGGTTGGCAGCCTTACTGCCGCAGTAACGACTGTCATCACGGCGCAGGTTTGCCAAAGCCCGAAGGCTGTAATCGGAAACATCAGGTTGGGGCAGGGTAAGGCCGTCTGAAAAGCTTTTGCTGGTAGTGTTTCGGTTGGTTTGGACAATTCGGTATTGTTTAGCAGTCGCTTCAAATTCGATATGACGACCAATATATGGGGCTAGAATTTTTTCTGCGTCTTTAAGGTAAATATTGGGAATACCCCAACCGCGTACCAGTACATTCACATGGGACAATGCGGTGGATGGTTTCTCACTGATAATCCCCGCCACAGGTGGCAGCTCTAGGGGAACCTCTTTCAAAATAATAATATCGTTGGCACCGACATTATAAAGATCATCTTCTTTGGCAATAACGCGTAATGTTCCTATCGCTTTGCCTTGGTTTAGAGGCAGGTAGGGGAAATTTTTAATCAAACTTTCTTGGGTAATAAAAGGAACTTTGCTTTGTTCGGCAACGGTTTCCTGCCATAAAGAATTGGTTTTATAACGCAACGGAGCGTAGAAACTGTCTTTCAGACGGCCTGCCGCCAATCTCAACAATTCAGGCGTGATTTTGTCTCCTTCCCAAAACTCATAAACATATTCCTGAGTACTATTCTGCCAACTGATCGTACCAAACAGATAACGCCGATTAGGACTACGGTATTGTTGATTCAATTCAGTTTTTGACAGCATGGGTTTCGAGATAGTAGCCAGATAATGCTCATGCAGCCGGAATTTGGGAGTATTGATATAGTCAGTACGGTTATCGTCTTCACGATCGATGAGGAAAAGGATATGAGGAATTTCATATTCACTACCTTGCTCATAGATACGCGAAAGTAAGTCAAAATCGGCTTGGCTTTTGATTGCAGATAACGCAGGAACTTGTGTTTTAACTGGAGTGACTGCAGTTTGACGCTTTTCAGACTCGTAATAAGAAGGCTTACGCGCCGTTGGTGCAGCCGTGTCGGCTGTCTCAGCTTCAGGACGGCAGGCTGAAAGTAAAAGCAATATTGGGAGGCAAAAAGCAGGTTTCATGATGTTATCGGTTATCTAAATCAGATGAAAAGTAATATAGTTATGGTACAAATATGTATTGTGTTCTTTCCGTAGGGAGGACATGTGCTGCCTACGCGTCTTGTGTTCCCAAACAGCCTGAAACCGCAAGGATGGAGGCATTTGCGTTTTTCAGGCTATCCCAATTTACCGCTGAATCTGCGAGGTAATCGTGCTGTCGGTAATCTTGTCGTCTTCCGCCAGCAGCATGGCTTTGGAGAGGATGACCGAGAGCGTGTTGTCGCCTTCAAACGGAATAAACAGCTTGTCGGATGCGTCTTTTTTGCGGCTGTCGGGTACGATGCAGAGGTATTGGTCGTCCGGCAGCATTAGGATGTTGCTGCTGCCGATGTGGATTTTGTAGGTGCGCAGCTTGCCCTGCACGACGAGGAAATTGCCGTCTATGTGGGCAACCTTGGCGATTTTCAGGCGCGGCAGTAGGGTTTCCAGCACGGCTTTGCGGGTTTTGGCGACTTCGCCCAAGTCACCGAAGGAATAGCTTTGCCAGTAGCTGTAAAAACGCGCCTCTCCACCGTTGTCTTCCCAGGTTGGGTCATTACCTACGCTGGCCACGCCCACAAACAAATCCACGTCGCGCAACACTTCGGAAAACACGCGCGGCGGAATATCAATTAAGTCCAGCGCGGTGGCATGGTAATCGTCGTCCAACCGGTGAAAGCGCACTTGGTCGGTACTGACATACTGCCAGATATAGCTTTCAGTCCATGCTTCTTCGCTGTCCACCGCGTTTGCCCAAAATTGGGCGCGTAGGTTGTATTCGGGCAAATCCAACGATACGGTTGCGTCGTCGCTACCGTCCCACGCACCGGCCAGCGAGCCCCTCCAGCCGCGTCCTTTGGCAAGCGTCATGTATTGGTGTTGTTTCAGGATGTGGGCGGCAAAACGGTTGCTGTATGTTTTGGTGTTGATTTCGGCTTCGGTGAGCAGATAGATTTCACGGTATGCCTGTTTCAGCGGCTGGCGGATTTCTTTGTCCTGCAGCAGTTTGCGCCACCGGGCGATGCTTTGCTGAGTGGCAAGCGCGGGATGCCACAAGCAGACTTGCAGGCAGTTTGAAACATCGGTTTGCGCTCCCGTTTCGTCCACCCATGTTCCGTCCAACCACAGTGCAGCGTGACCCTGTGTGTCGTTTTCGTCGCGGAAAAATTGCCATATTAGCGGGCGTGTGAGGCAGGACATCAGCCCGTGTTGCCAGTAATACTGTTCGGCGTGTTCCAGCGGTACGTGGTGTTCGGAGCGCATCATTTGGTCCAAGCGGTCGCGTTGCGTGGTGAGCGTGGTGTTGAGGTTTTTTTGTGCGGCTTTAATCTTTTTCAGTTTGTCGGCGTAGTCGGTTTTCACGAAGGCGGGCATGGTTTTCTGCGGCGAACCGTCGGGTTTGAACCAGCGCAGTTCGGATTTTCCTACGCCCGTAACCGCCAGACGGCAAGTGTAGCCGCCGAAGCCGTAGTCGCAGCAGCCTTCCTGCAAGCCGAAATCATCCACCGCCATATCTTCGATTTCGTTGCGGGATACACCCCGCTGTGCGGCGGCTTCGTCCAGATAGTTGGCAATCGCGTTCTGCGCGTTGCTGAACTTAATCCGCAGGCGCAGGCGTGAGAGGCAGGCGATGCCGTCCAGCCCTTTGGAGCGGAACAGCGCGTAGAAACAGGCGTTGCCCACGGAAGCATAGCGCGCCCCGAGATTGGGGATTTTGTCGTATGAATGCAGAGCAAGTTGGGTAAGGGCGGACAGGGTGGCGCTGTCGTGGAAATGGCTGCACATCCACACCAGCCCTTTGAGCACGGTTTGGTTGATGCTGCAAATGGGCAGGACATGGGTATCGTAGCTGTATGTTCCGTGCGTAACGGTTTCGATCTGCACTTCGCTGCCGCGGACAAATTCTATCCAGCCGTGCAGCATTTTTTTGAACCTGTCCGCACCCAACGCATCGATCAGCGTTTTGGATTCTTTCAGGTATTTTTCGCTTGGCTTGCCTGCATTGGCGGATAGGGCAAGCGCAATGATTTTGCTCCATATGTCCTGCTGTTCCGGTGGCAGCACGGCAAGTTGCGGATTGGCGTATCGGGCAAACTCGTCGTCTTGGGCGGGGAAGCAGGCTTCGGCGGAACCGCCTGCCAGTTCTGCCAGGGCGGCAAGGTTGGCGGTAGCGGCTTTCTTGTCCCATAGGTTTTCCGCAAAGACGCGGTAACGGTCGCAGGCGTTTTTCAGGCCGTCTGAAAGCGTTTCGCTCGGATTTGGAAACTGTTTTTTGATTTGGTTTATCAGATATTTGAGTGGATAGTAATCTGCCTCCCGCTTGGACAGCCCGTTATCGTCAAGCATGGCGGCAAAAATACGCTGCACATCCTGCTCCGTCATCGGCAACGTTTTACGCGCCAGAGCCATCGCTACTGCTACACGGATGGTGCCGTAATTGTGTATCCTGTCCTCGCCTTTGTTTTTAAAAATTTTATTCCGTCCCCAGCCGCGTATCAAATCAATGCAGTGGATCAGCAAATCGACGCGGTATCCGGGTGCGGCTTTCTCCACTTCGGCAAAACTAGGGCAGAGCTTCAGGTTTATCGTGTCGTATTCGTGTGAACGGCTTTGGAGCCATTCTTTTTCCAGTGTGTTGAGAAGCTGATTGAACTTGGCACGGTGGCTGTCGGAAATCTGCACGGTTTGGTTTTGGCTCATAGGACTGTCCTTGCGTATCAATGTGTTGGTTATTTCGCTGCAAAGGTGGATAACATCGGTAAGGGTTTTCTTGTCCGCACTATTCAGGCTGTATGGGGCATCTTCTACAAAGGTGAGGTAGCGTTGCGCGGCGGTTTTCAGGCTGCTTATCCGCCTACTAGCGGCGTGAGTTTGATGAAATTGACGACCAGCCCGTCATGCAGGCACACCATATCGTCCAGCGTTTCCAGTTGGCGATTGTCGGCAAGGATGAAAAACGAATTTTGCTCAAAAGCTTTCAAAGCGACGGCGATTTGCTTTTCCACGTCCACAGGTTGTGGGTGCGTGCCTTTTTTGCCGTGCGCTTCCCGAATCACGATGTTGCCGCGATCGGTGGGGATAACGAGGCTGTGGCGTAGCAGGACATCGGCGGCGCGGTTGTTGTAGGCGTCAACTTCCTGCCGCACGCGTTCGGCAATCAGCTCCGCTGCGCTGATGTGCTTGGTTCTAAATTTTAAAAACAGCTCATGCAATACTTTGCCGGCGAGATTTTGGTCTTGGATCGTGATGGTAGCTGCGATCATGGATGACTCCTCCAAACATAAAACAGACAAATCATACTGTTTTTTGATCGTTTCAGACAGGCTGAAAACAAAGTAGCCTTCACGTTGATAGATGCGAGTGCAGGTTGCCCTTTACATTTTAGTTCTGTAGGAACTTTGTGAGACCTTTGCAAAATTCCCCAAATCCCCTAAATGTCTTCATGGGAATTTTGCAAAGGTCTCGACTTGAGTTGAAACTCAAGCCGATGACTTTGTTCAGGAAATATTGTGATGAAGAGCGAAAAAAGGTCGTCTGAAAAACCAAATTTAGGTTTTCAGACGACCTTTTCATTTACGGCTTTACTGTTTATTCGATGACAACGCGCGCGTTAAGCGGCTGGATGGGGCGGTTGTTATGCGAGCCGATGGCGCGGGTAAATTTTTCTGCCTGCGCCTGATCGATGTGGTCGTAGGTTTTCAACAGCAGCCACGATACGCCTTCGCTGCACGGCGGCGTGGTCAGCGAACCGGCAAAGCGGTAGTATTTCAGTCGTTTCGGCAGCAGGGTGCTGGCGTCGAAAGCTTTGTCAAGGTTTACCTTTCCTTCCTTCATCGGCATCACGTTCCATATCGGAGCCAGACGGTCGTTGGTTTTGCCAGGTTCGTACAATACTGCCAATACCAAAGGCTGGCGGTTTTCGTCTAAGTGGACGAAGTGGGCTTCCATCGGGAAGGTGCGGCCTTTGATTTGGTTTTCACTGGGTACGTGGAAATGGAATTGTTTCAGGGTGTAGGTACGTCCGTTCACGCTGAGGGTATTGCCACCTGCCGGGTAGTTGACTTGGATGGTGTGGCCGTTGTTTTCCACGTTAACCGCGCTCGGCTTGTAATCGACTTTGATGGCGGGCAGTCTGCCGGAGACGGTTTCGGTAATGTTGACGGGGGATTGGTTTTTGCCTGTAGAGCATAAACGGAACTCTTCAGAAAGCTCGCCCCAGCTTTCGGGGGAGTCGTGTCCGGTGTAACCCCAATGTGTGTGGTTTCCGTGTGCAGCTGCGGAGAATGCTGCGAAGGTGGACAGAAGGAAGACAGTCAGACGAGGCAACGTACGGGTCAAGCAGGGCATTGCAATATCCTTTCTATAAGGAGGAGGGAAAAGCATTGCGGTGTGCATGTGGGATATTGTTATTTTTTATTAAACCATAGCCACATTAAATCGTCAGGTCAAGCCTTCTTTGGGTAATTAATTTAAGGCTATGAAGTTAAAGCGAATTCATTTTTTTCCAAACGATATTATCGTTTAGAAAATTGATAATAATTTGAAATAGAAAACTTCCGTTTTTCACACCTTAAAAATTTAAGGAAGCCGACTCATGAAAAAGGTCGTCTAAAAAACTAAATTCAGGTTTTTTCAGACGACCTTTTTGCCTTGCCTGACAAGGGTTATTTGTGCAGCCCGCATTCTTTGCTGCCCTTGCTTTCCCACCACTAGCAAGCCGTAGCCCATATGAAACCTAAACTCAACAAGGATGTGTGAGAAATGCACGTATGCGGTTCTCAAGGTTTGAGCTAAGAGGCCGTCTGAAAAAAGAAAAAACGTTTCAGACGTCCTTTCTTTCGACAAGTTGCCACAGCAATCAGAAAAAGTAGCCTGCATCACCTTATGCACTGAAACCGCCCAATCAAACTTAGTTCGACAAATATGCCAATGATCTCAAGCGCGAAGTTGAAAAACGCGAAGGCAGAAAAATCAGCAGCCAAGAAGCCGCGATGAGAATCCGCAGGCAGATACTGCGCTGGGTGGATAAAGGTTCCCAAGACGGCTATACCGACCAAACGGTTATTTCCACAATCGGCATGAAAGGCGAAGACAAAGCCTTGGGTTATACTTGGGACTACCGCAACTACGGCGCAAGAAATCCGCAAGCCTACAACGATCCGAAGCTGTTTGAGGAATACCGCCGACAGGACAAACCCGAATACCGCAACCTGACCTGGTTGCACAGCGGGACGAAAGACACCAAAATCAGGCAGGAAGAGCGGAAAAACGAAGAGCTTGCGCTGAACGTTACCGACTGGCTGACGAGCTTTGTCAACCCCAATCCGAGGGTAAAAGCCCCGATTCTTGCAGGCATCCGTAATCTGGGAAACATCAAGCCGACCGTTACCGGCAGTGATCCCTTATTGGCAGGGGTCGGGAATATCCGTATTCCTGCAAATGGCAATGTTGCGAAGGGGGACAGGATTCCGGATACGGCATTGGCGTCGAAGAGTCATCAAAAGAATGATTTTGGTACGTCTAAAGGACAGGGGGCAGGGTCTTCTATACCTGTCCCTCAAGCTATCTCAATAAAAATTAAAAATCCAGATAAAACGATTAGTGAAACTACTTATAAATCTAATCCTAAACATACTCCTGGTCAGTTAGGGTTTAAGTTTGATGCTGGTATTGAGCCAAAGAATTCAGTTCAATTAATTGAAAGTTCAGTACAAATTGGTAAACAGCGATTTGCAATTGATGATAAAGGACATATTCATCGTTATATGGGGGCGATAGGAAAAATGAACCTTGGCATTGGGCTGGTTCTACATCCGATAAGAAGAATCCCTTGTCCTTAACAAGTCAACAAAAAGCAGGAATTAAAAAAGCATACCCCGAGCAATAAAAGAATAAGTTATTAAAATAAGGATTTATATGAATATTATTATGGATTCAACAAGAAAATTTGGGATTTTATGGGAAAAAAACTCTGAATGTAATGGTTTTATTTATGGAAAAATTCAGATAATAATAGGAGAGAATATATATCCTAAGATATGCCCATATGAGTATTTTACACTAAATACAGTTTTTAATAGTTTGAAATCATCCTTTGAAGAGAAGTATTATGCAGGTGGAAACAATGGTTTGGATTTTGGAGAGCAACTATTTGATATAGATAAATATAATTCTCTGGAATTATGCAATATATTTTCTATTGATACTGCATATATGAGTGGAGGGAGTAATTGTGAAATAGATTGTTTAGTATTAGAAATGGGATATGCTGGTGAGGAAGAGAGACTTTTTTATAGTTTTGATAATGGGAAAAACTTTAAAGAAATCAGGTATAAGAAAGGTACAGTTGAATCTGTTATTTTTCAATTGAATCTATAATATATTTTAGCAAACTATAGCCTTCACGAATTCTTCGCGTTTTTTGCAGGTGTCCACAATCTGAAAAACATAAAGTTGACTGTTACCGGCAGCAATCCTTTACTGGTTGGTGCTGATAACAACAGGAATTTGTATCACTGGGCAGGAACCTTAAACAGGAATAGAATTGATAAACTTAATATCCAACTGCATAGGAAATTGGGTATTCCTGGAAAATAAATTTTATTCAAGGAGTGTTCTAAATGATTTTTGGGGATCCATATAAATTTGCAATTTGGATTGAGGAGATAGATGAATGGAGTTCAGAAAATTTTTCCGAAGGGATTTTTACATTTTTTGTGAATGGAGACATGATTCCTCAAGAACTACCAAATACGTCTACTTTTTTACCAAATTCTTTGCGTAACATACAACAGTTTATTTCAATAATTGATAATCTAGAGTGTCCTAATTTATTTAACTTAGACTATTGTAATGCATATATTTTTTTGAACGATGCTGTTCATTATCGTAATATGAAATTATCAGAAGAAGAATCTTATTTATATTGGAAATACTGTATAACAGAATATATTGATAACCCTGAAGAAAAAGATAATATTTGGTATTTATCCGATAAGTATAATGAAAAATTGTTATATTTAAATAATAATATTATTAAGGAATCAGTATTTAAAAAAGGATATATAAAAAATATTATGGAAAAAATAATTATTAAATATGATTATATTTTAAATGATAATTAATGAAATTTATCTCACATAAAATCTATGTTTAAGGATGCATCAAACATGTGTTCTTTAATATTTTCTAGAGCTGTTAGGACTATAAAGCCAACAGCAAGCCGTGTCCCATATGAAACCTAAACTCAATACGTAGGATGTGCGGAACGCACATATGCAGTTCTCAAGGTTTGAGCCAAGAGGCTGTCTGAAACAACAAATACGGTTTCAGACGACCTTTCTTTCAACAAGCCACCACAGCAATCAGACAAAAGCGACCCGCCGCCACACCCATGTCGGCAGCACGGCCGGCAAAACGATTATCCGAAGCGGCGGGGATACCACCCTCAAAGGTGCGCAGCTCATCGGCAAAGGCGTACAGGCAGATACGCGTAACCTGCATATAGAAAGTGTACAAGATAGCGAAACCTATCAGGGCAAACAACAAAACGCCGGTGCCCAAGTGACCGTAGGCTACGGATTCAGTGCAAGCGGCAGTTACAGCCAAAGCAAAATCAACGCCGAACACCGAAGCATCAGCGCACAAAGCGGTATTTCCGCCGGAGAAGACGGCTATCAAATCAAGGTCGGAAACCACACCGACCTCAAAGGCGGCATCATCACGTCTAGCCAAAGCGCAGAAGACAAAGGCAAAAACCGCTTTCAGACGGCCACCCTCACCCATAGTGACATTCAAAACCACAGCCGCTACGAAGGCGAAAGTTTCGGCTTAGGTGCCAGCGTTGCCGTAAGCGGCAAAACGCTGGGGCAGAGCGCACAAAATAAACCTCAAGACAAACACCTGACAAGCGTAGCGGATAAAAACAGCGCAAGTTCATCAGTGGGTTATGGCAGCGACAGCGACAGTCAAAGCAGCATCACGAAAAGCGGCATCAACACCCAAAACATTCAAATCACAGACGAAGCCGCACAAATCCGGCTGACAGGCAAAACAGCGGCACAAACCAAAGCTGAAATTGATACAAACGTAACCACAGACACCGCCGAACGACATTCAGGAAAACGATCAGACCAAATTCATCTGCCAGCAAAAATGGAATGCCGATATATTCTAAAGTAAGTAGAAGAGAAATATTTGATTTGTATGAAAAATATTCAGGTCAGAGGCTTGATTTTAGGAATATTCCGAATAAAGGGCAATTATCTTCTACGACTATTACATCAGGACCTTGGAAAGGAACGACCATCATTTTAAGAAATTTTTCAACTAGCCGAGAACAAACTGGAGCAAAATGGACAATTGAGTTTAGGAATCGACCTGCTTCAGTACGTGGGCAAAGATTAGAGTTAAAATTTAGATAAAGGTTACGTTATGAATGCGAAGATAAAATATAATCTTTTAGAATATTGTGAATATTTAGGTAGTATTTTTGGTGTTTATAAAAATTATTTAAATATGGATATCAAAGATCCAAATTTAAAAATTAAATTTTTTGATTTTTTGGAAGAACTTTTATCAGATGGTGTTATTGAATTATGCGATTATCGTGAAAATCCTCCAAAAATATTAACTGGTTCGCCAAAAACACAGGTAGATGAATTAAGAAGAATTTGGCCAGATATGGAAGAGATGTTGCTATATTTTCCAGATAATCCTTGGTTTTATGTAGAGCATTTTTGGTGGGGAGCAACTTGCCCTATTGAACTGACACAATTGCCTAAAATAGAAATTTACGAAGAACAAATGAAACAAGCTTAAAGCCAGCGTAACCAGCCTGTATGACAAGGTGCAGGCGAACAATCCAATATCAACATCACGGGCTCAGATGTTTCAGGTAAAGCAGGAACCGGCCTGATTGCCGATAAGCAAATCCATCTGCAATCCGCCGAACAAAGCAACACCGAACGCAGCCAAAACAAATCAGCAGGCTGGAACGCAGGTGCTGCCGTATCATTCGGACAAGGGGGCTGGTCATTAGGCTTTACCGCAGGCGGCAATGTCGGCAAAGGCTACGGCAATGGCGATAGTGTAACCCACCGCCATAGCCATATTGGCGACAAAGGCAGCCAAACCCTTATCCAAAGCGGCACCACCATCCTCAAAGGTGCGCAGCTCATCGGCAAAGGCGTACAGGCAGATACGCGCAACCTGCATATAGAAAGTGTTCAAGATACTGAAACCTATCAGAGCAAACAGCAAAACGGCAACGTCCAAGTTACCGTCGGTTACGGATTCAGTGCAGGCGGCAGTTACAGCCAAAGCAAAATCAAAGCAGACCATGCCTCCGTAACCGAGCAAAGCGGTATTTATGCCGGAGAAGACGGCTATCAAATCAAGGTCGGAAACCATACAGACCTCAAAGGCGGCATCATCACGTCTAGCCAAAGCGCAGAAGACGAAGGCAAAAACCGCTTTCAGACGGCCACCCTCACTGCCAGCGACATTCAAAACCACAGCCGCTACAAAGGCGAAAGTTTCGGATTGGGTGCCAGCGTTGCCGTAAGCGGCAAAACACTGGGACAGGGAGCACAAAATAAGCCTCAAAACAAACACCTGACAAGCGTGGCCGATAAAAACGGCGCAAGTTCATCAGTAGGCTACGGCAGCGATAGCGACAGTCAAAGCAACATCACAAAAAGCGGCATCAACACCCGCAACATCATCCTCACCGATGAGGCAGGACAGCTCGCCAAAACAGGCTACGGCACAGACAAAGCCGCGCAACTAGCGTACACCGACATCCGCACCGAGGATGCCGGCCAACAATCAGGCAGCCTGAAAAACCGATTTGATGCGGACAAAGTGCAAAGCGAGCTGGATTTGCAGCGCAATGTCTCACAACAATTTGCCCCCGTTGCCGCTCAAACTGTTGCATGGACAGCAGATAAACTGGGCAATATACAGAACTACGAGCGCATTCAAATCGCCAAAGCAAATTTACAAGAGCAATTAAAAGACGCGCAAAACCCTGAGCAAATTGCCCAACTGCAACAACAAATCGTCCTTGCAGACCAATACCTATCCGACCATCAAACAGAGTATAACACATGGAAGGAAGGCGGATTAGGGCGAGCTGCGCTCCACGCAGGGGTAGGAGCACTCTTAACAGGTGATGCACAAGGCGCAGTAGGAGCAGGCACCTCATCGCTAGCAGCACCCTATTTAAACCAAGTAGGCGACAAATTTGGTGGCGCAGGGCAATTACTGGCAGACACCCTAGGAGGCGCAGCGATTGGTACGCTGACGGGTGGAAGCACGGGTGCGGCGGTTGCGGGGGCGAATGCGGATTGGTTTAATCGCCAGTTGCATCCTGATGAAGTGAAGTGGTTACACAGTAAAGATACACTACAAAAATATATTAACTATTTAAAAAACAAAGGATTAAATTTAACTCCCCGAGAGGCTCAAATTCAGCTAGACCGCGCAGCTGCCGCGATGGTGGACAGCGAATGGGCAATACTGCATGGACGCAATGAACTTGCAGAACAGTTTTTATCTCAAAACACATCTAGATTTCATTATCTAGATAATTTTGGTGCAAGTCATCAATTCTTTACAGCTACTAATCGTGAATATTTAGATCAAGACCGAAATTTAAAAACATTATTTAGTACCTATACCGATAAAAACAAAAACGAAATAAATAAATTCTTGCATAGTATTCAGATTGAAAACCGTAATGCCTCAACGGATTTTAGAAGAGGGATGGAACAAGGCTATAAAGATAGCAGTAACGATGCACATAATGATCCAAAGATAATTGGGAAAGGCATAATTTCCTTGCCGAGATACGTCTATGATTCGTCTACCAGTGATGAAGTGGGTCCACTAGACGATCAACAAATGGAGACTAACCGTATAGCCCTGCTACGTTTACAAGGGAGAGATTACGATGCAGGTAGAATATATGAATACAATCATGCAACCCAACAACGGTTAATGTGGTATCAATTGCCAGTAATGGAGCTAGCAGGACGTATCCCTAGTAAATTGGCTAACAAATATAAACTGTACCGCGCAGGTAAGTTATCTGCTGCACAACTGGCAGCAGAGATAAAAAAACAAGCACCAATTGTTCCAAATGGAAAAGCATTTGATTTTACCAGTGGAACGTTGATACCTAATCAAACCGTTAAGCTCACACAGGCACAGAATCTGTCTAATGGGACAACCCTGCCGGCAGGGACAATTGCACTACTAACAGGCAAGGGAGTGGAAGCAACTTTGCCTAATGGTACAAAGATTAGTTATGTTGGGGTAACTGAGCAAAGGGCGTTGCCAGCGCCACGTAGTCCATCATTAAGTAGTTCGTTAAATGGTTTATCCAAAGAAGACCAAGTAGTCATTAATCATTTAGCAAAAGGCGGTACCGTATTAACTTCCAACCAAAGACCAGCAATTGCGAGAACTGCAAGGGATAGGGCAGTTAATCCTATACCAACAGAAGCAAAAAATCTAAAAGGGAGAACTATTGGTAAAACTTTAACACAAAACCAAGCTGTACAAGCTGATGCAATTTATTTAAGAAATTTAGGTGCGACAGATATTAGGATTAATCAGCAACAGGTTAAACAAGTTAATGGAAATCTTTGTCGCGTAGGAATATGTCGCCCAGATTTGCAAGCAACCCTTCGATCAGGTAAAAGGGTGTATATTGAGTACGATCGAAGCACTTCATCGCGCGGAATACCACACGCAGATAGAATATTCAGCAATGATAAAGATGCTATTGTTATTTTAAGGACGTTAGATTGATTATGAATAACCCACAGTTTTTTTTACAAGATTATAAACCTCATACAACTCATTTGTGTTTCTTTAAAATTCCATTTAATGAGATGGTGTTACGCCTTGAGCAAAGATTACAAGAGCTTGGTTTGATATGGGGGTGGACGGTAACTCACCAAAAACTATCTGATGAACTCAGTTTGTCAGATAAAATTAAAATGTTAGAGCCTTGTGTGATTTTACATGACAAAAATCTTATTTTGGAGACCGTTTCTGATTGGTGTGTCTATATGGAAAATGGGCCTTTAGGTACAGAGGTATTTAACCAACCCGGTTATTTATCCGAAACATGGGGGGTAGAGAATATCAGCTTATATCTTTCTCCAAATTTTAAGAAAGATGAATTTGGTGCAGTTATGTTTCATTGGCAGAATGGCGCACATAAAATTTCAGAATATGAAGTAGAAAGTAGAACGATTATGGTGCATAAAGAAACCAGTAAAACAACTTTTGAACAAAGCGGAAAACCTTTTGTATTTGAGGATTTAGCTAGTTATGAAAAAAGAATCAAAAAGGAGCGATTAACGGTTGATATGGTTGCTGAATATTGCAAACATTTTAATATTGATTTGTTTAACTTGGATTTTTATAAAGGACGTGCAGCATTATTTACAACCCATAAAAAATAGGTGCTTTAAAAAACACATTTAGGCAGCTTGAAAAACCTCAATTTATGCTTTCAGGCTGCCTATGGTGATTTTTTGAGAAATTTAGACAAATCCCGATTTCGCACTTTCAACATATCTTTCTTATCATCATAAGTCAGTCGGTAATCGGGTAAATCATTGCTGACTACCAACTCCTTAATCGCCTGCCTAAAACGGCGCAGCGTTGCCATGCTGCCCGATTTTCTATGCAGTATTTCCAGAGAAATGTGCCATTCATTTTGCTTCCCGCAATGTTTGGCACATAGCTCATAAATGCGTCTATCCAGCAGTTTACGCAGCCTGAAATAATCTGCCGATATGGTTTTAACCTGTGCCGAACAAACCACCTACCGCCACAGCCATGTCGGCAGCGCAGGCAGTCCCACCGTTATTGTGAGCGGTGGCGACACCAACATCAAAGGCGCACAAGTAACAGGCAAAGGCATCACCGTACGCGCCACCAACTTCAATATAGAAAGCCTACAAGACACCGCCGACTACCGCAGCCGCCAACAAAACATCAACGCCCAAGTAACTGTAGGCTATGGCGCATCCGCCTCAGGCGATTACAGCCAAAGCAAAATCAACGCCGAACACCGCAGCGTGAGCGAACAAAGCGGATTGTTTGCGGGTGATGATGGCTTTGATGTGCAAGTAGGCGGGCACACCCGGCTAACAGGCGGCATCATCACGTCTGGCCAAAGCGCAGAAGACGAAGGCAAAAACCGCTTTCAGACGGCCACCCTCACCCATAGCGACATTCAAAACTACAGCCGATACGAAGGCGAAAGTTTTGGATTGGGTGCCAACGTTGCCGTAAGCGGCAAAACACTGGGGCAGAGCGCACAAAATAAGCCTCAAGACAAACACCTGACAAGCGTAGCCGATAAAAACGGCGCAAGTTCATCAGTAGGCTACGGCAGCGACGGAGACAGCAAAAACAGCACCACCCGCAGCGGCATCAACACCCGCAACATACACATCACCGACAAAGCGGGACAACTTGCCCGAACAGGCAGGACTACCAAAGAAACCGAAGCGCGTATCTACACCGGCATCGACACCGAAACTGCGGATCAACACTCAGGCCGTCTGAAAAACAGCTTCGACAAAGACGCGGTGGCCAAAGAAATCAACCTGCAAAGGGAAGTAACACAGGAGTTCGGCAAAAACGCCGCCCAAACCACAGCAGCCGTTTCCGACAAACTCGGCAATACCCAAAGTTACGAACGGTATCAGGCAGCCAAAACCCTGCTGGAGGCCAAACTGCAAAATACGGACAGCGAAGCCGAAAAAGCCGCTATCCGCACATCCCTCGGTCAAGTAAACGCCTACCTTGCCGAAAACCAAAGCCGCTACGACACCTGGAAAGAAGGCGGCATAGGCAGGAGTATCCTGCACGGAGCGGCAGGCGGACTGACGACGGGCAACCTCGGCGGCATACTGGCCGGCGGCGGCACTTCCCTTGCCGCACCGTATTTGGACAAAGCGGCGGAAAACCTCGGCCCGGCGGGCAAAGCGGCGGTCAACGCACTGGGCGGGGCGGCCATCGGCTATGCGGCGGGCGGGAATGTCGGCACGGCGGCAGTAGGGGCGAATGTCGATTGGAACAATAGGCAGCTGCATCCGAAAGAAACACAAATCCTTAACAAACTGTCAAAAGGTAAATCGGCTGAAGAACAGTACCGCCTAAAAGCCGCTGCATGTGCATTAACCCGGTGCGCGGAAGGCGTACCTGACTTCGATCCTCTTTATAAGGGACTGAAAAACCTCCAAGATGCCGGTAAACAGTTTGTGGCGGAAAAAAATATATTGATGCGGACGGGTGCATTTGAATATGGAAACTGGAATAGACTGAACGATATACGCAGCAGTTACGACCGGGCTGCCACCAAAATTAAGGGGGCGGGCAATATGGGATTGGGTGCAACGACTGTTGTCGGTTCGGGTGCTGCAGGCGTAGGTCTGTGCAGTACCGGGCTTGGCTGTGTTGGCGGTGGACTTATTGCGGCGACAGGTATGACCGGTGGTTATACGCAGGCCTCAGAAGGAAGCCGGCAATTGTTTGAAACCTATCAGTCCGATTTTGGTAAAAAAGTTGTCCTATCTTTGGGTACACCAATAGAATACGAATCGCCGTTAGTATCTGATGCGAAAAATCTAGCTATATGGGGATTGGAAACGCTGATTACACGCAAATTGGGAAAGATTACCAATCCGAGCACACCAGAAAATCCACGTATCAAACAGATTAACGATCTTAGTCAAGAGGTCTCGTTCAAAAGCAGCGTTCTTATAAACAATCAGAAAGTCGAATTAACGCAGCAGCAAGTATTGTCCAATGGAAAAATATTACCTGTAGGAACAATTGCGAAATTAGATAAGAACGGTGTAGTAGCAACTTTTCCGGATGGAAAAACTGTTAGATATGCCGGAGTAACCGAACAAAAAGCGTTGCCTAAGCCCGATAGCTCTGTACCGAAGATAAGACCTAATGGTACAGTAGAGCTGTTTACAGACAGCAAAGGGGTACAAATACCTGGAGCAGTAGGAGTTAGCCCATCAGATCCGATGGCTGTTGCAAGAGATGCACGCTTTATGCCCAATATACCGACAGGCAGTCAGGCGAGAGTTATCGCAAATAATCCTTATATCCCTAAACCAGCAGGGAAATTTACAATAATGGATTATCTTCCTGAAGCAGCACGTATTACAAAAAAGGGGGGGAGAAATTGTGATTAATGGCACAGTAACCAATAAATATCTAAGAGGAATTCCAAATGAAACAGAACTGGCCCGAATGGGATTAAGGTTAAAATATAATGGTCCGTTAAAGGAGGAGTTTAAACAACTGAAATTTCAGAAGAGTGATGGAAGCGACTTGAACTCAACAGTCCTTAAAACCATTGTTTTTGAAAAGGTAAAATAATATGACAACTTATACTATTCCAAGAAAAGATTATCAATTTCTGTATATATATGAGGGCACTCTATTAAACTATACTTTGAAAAACGATGAATTTCATATTATCGTCAATTGTGTGGATTATCCGGACTTTCCTCAAGAGATCCCTATGCCCAATTATTCAGACTGGGTAAAAATTAAATTCAAGCAGTTCAGCTATCTGAAATTTATCTATGGATACGCTACGGAGAACCAAGATATAAATATCGATAATACCTTGGAGCTTGGAGAATTAAAGCAGGATGATGAAATCTGGGATTATGGAGGTACGCTGGAATTGATAGGCGGTAGGTATGATCTTCCGACCGGTTTTATCATAGATATAGTTTGCCGGGAAATAGAGTTAGAATTCTTAGATCAGGAGAGTTTCAATTAAACAAGCAGTAGCTTGTCATGCTGCGCAAGCAGCCTTTTGGAAGCTCTTGACAAGGCTGGTTGGGCATATGTGCTTTATCACTTAATATTACTTGACAAAAGGATGTGTGCAGAACGCACGCATGCGGTTCTCAGGGTTTGAGCTAAGAGGCCGTCTGAAACAATAACTACGGTTTCAGACGGCCTTTCTTTCAACAAGCCGCCACAGCAATCAGACAAAAGCAGTCCACCGCCACACCCATGTCGGCAGCACGGCTAGCAAAACCATTATCCGAAGCGGTGTAGACACAACTCTAAGACGGCAAATTTTGAACATCATAGCCTTTCGGGTATGACATTAGGGGCCGACATGATCAAACAGCGCGAAATCCATCTGGCCATACCCGCACAAACTAATAAGGAGCAAAGATTGCAGTTACAACGTGTGGTAGAGTATGGCAAAAATCGAAACATTACAGTCAAAATTACGGAGATCAAATAATGATTTTTAAACAGGACCAAAATTATTGGGCAGTTTTTTATGCTAATGAAGAAGCTCTGATTGTTCAAACATGTTCAGGCTTGGGGTTAACGGCAATAGACCACCTATATCCGCCTCATATCCTGCCATTGGATACCGACAATGGAACTTTAGGCACGACAGTCTTACAAGCATTGGCGAACAGCAGGACGTTAGACAACGAAGCTGAACGTATTGATTTTTTAAAACAGGAAAGTTTTAAACCACGTTATGAGGATTGGGTTGCCAATCTATGCGGGAACTTGGGCTATAAAACCAGACGCGCCCTATTTAAAAACATGATGAGCGTGGATATTTGGCTGCACAACGGCTGCCTGAAAATCAGCCCGAGCCGCCATGTCAAGCTGGAAGCGTGGGATGCCATTGATGCAGATAATGTAATTTTATCATTGGATAACAGTCCTGAAGAAATCGGAGCAGGTTTAAAGTTGGCATTGAGCCGCTGCCGATAATATTTGACAAAAGGTCGTCTGAAAGCTGGAAACTTTTTTCAGACGATCTTTTTTATCACACTCAAGGCCAGCGTGCGTACCGCACACACCTTACCTGCATAGGTTTAATGCGGGCTACGGCTTGCTTGGAAGGATACGTGAATTAAAATTTAAAAAAGTTGACTTTCCCGTTCCTAATACTAATTGGAAAAATTCTATTGATGTCTTGAATGAATCAGGTAATGTTAATAGACCTCGTTATAGGAGTAAATAAAAATGGCAATTTGGAATTATCGGTACTACCTTATCCCATCAGCTGCTATCAGAAATAAATTTAATGCAAATAAAGATATCATACTTGATGAGTATCGATCTAATGGTTTTCAGAATTTTAATGAGAATAAAAGTTTTGAAAATTACTTTATCAATAATGATTTTATATTATTATCAATAATAAATGAAGCAAAAAAAAAGCTTAAATCGAAAGAGTCTTGGGATAAAGATGCAATCATGTTTTGTGATAATTTTGGTAATAGTCTTACCGTTTGGCCAGATGATATAGAGTGTGAACTTGATTTAAGATTTGATTATACTAAATTTATTCAGAAAACCATTGACTGGGCAATAAAATATAATTGTCTACTTGTAATAGGAAAAACAGGAAATGTAGTTTCCCCTAATATAAATAATCTAATGTATGAAATAAAAGCATATTTGGAAAGCAAGCCGTGGCCCATATGAAACCTAAACTCAACAAGTAGGATGTGTGCGGAACGCACGCATGCGGTTCTCACGGTTTGAGCCAAGAGGCCGTCTGAAAACAGAAAAACCGTTTCAGACGGCCTTTATTTAATGTGCCGATCTTGTGCGGGCTATAAAGCGCAGTTGTCCAAAAAGGTATATTAATAGGCAAATACAAAAAGGAGGCGAAGTCAATTTTACTACCTTCAAACATTTTCAATTTGGAGTATTGCCATGGTAATTAATTATCAAGAAGCAAAGAAAATCGCAGTATCTTTTTTCAGTCAAATAGAGCAAGAAATGGGAATTTCATTGTTAATAGTTGAATCTCATGTATGAGAAAATGATGATAGGTGGTTTTCCCATATGGGGGAAATAAGGAAGAGGGGTATTTTGCAAAGGTCTCTATCAGTTTTAACAATCACTATTAAAATGCGCGCCAATGTTCTGTCTCCGCCTGTATGCGGCTTGGGCGACGGCGAGGCTGCATTCGAGTAGGTTGCGGTTTTCGTATTCGGATGCGGTGTATGGCTCGGCTTGGTTTTGCTTCCAAAACTGCAGTTGGGCGATGGTGCGGCGTAGGTCGGTATCGTTGCGTATGATGCCCAGATGGCGTTGGTTGAAAGCTTGCAGGGTGGGGCGGCTGAATACGTTTTGGAGGCCGTCTGAAAAGATGTCTGTTTCGGCGGGGGGGCTTTCAGACGGCCTTTGGAATGGTTCGGTTTGGAACGCTTGTCCGTCCGCGATGGTTTGGGCGGCAAGCCTGGCGGTCACGACGCATTCTAGCAGGGAGTTGCTGGCAAGGCGGTTGGCTCCGTGCAGCCCTGTGCAGGCGGTTTCGCCTAAGGCGTAGAGCTGCGGCAGGGAGGTTCTGCCACAGGGGTCGGTTTGGATGCCGCCGCAGGTGTAGTGTTGCACGGGGCGGACGGGGATGGCTTGGTGCGTGATGTCCAAACCGCATTGGGACAGGCAGTGCCGATGGATGGACGGGAAATGCCGGCGGACAAATTCTTCAGGTTGATGGCTGATATCGAGTGAGACGAAGTCTTGCGTTTGCTTGGCGATTTCGGCGGCGATGGCGCGGGCAACGATGTCGCGCGGCGCAAGTTCGGCGCGGCGGTCGTAATTCGGCATAAACCGTTCGCCCGATTGGTTGGTCAGGATGCCGCCTTCGCCGCGCACGGCTTCGGAAATCAGGAAGGTGCGTCCGTTTTCAGACGACCTTGCCAAGCCTGTGGGGTGGAATTGGATAAATTCGAGGTTTTCGACTGCGCAGCCTGCGCGTATCGCCATGGCGATGGCGTCGCCCGTGCATTCGGGCGGCGTGGTGGTGGCGGCGTAAATCTGCCCCAAGCCGCCGCCTGCGAGTACGGTGTGGCGGGCGCGGATGCTGTAGGTTTCTTGCGTTCGGCGGTCGAGGACGGTCAGTCCGCACGCTGAGCCCGATTCGGTTTGAACATCCAACGCCATCTGCCGCTCGCAAACGCGGATATTCGGGCGGTGGCGTATTTGGGCAATCAGGCTCTGCATGACTGCTTCGCCCGTGTAGTCGGCGATGTGGGCGATTCGGCGGCAGGTATGCCCGCCTTCGCGCGTCAGGTGCAGACCGTCAGGATTCCGGTCGAACGCCACGCCCTGCGCCAGCAGCCATTCGATTGCCGGTTTGCCCTGCGACAGGATGGCGCGGACGGCGGCTTCGTCGCATAAACCTGCGCCCGCTTCCAAAGTATCGGCAACGTGTTTTTCGATGTCGTCCTCTCCCGACCAGGCCGCCGCAATCCCGCCTTGCGCATGACGGCTGGCGGTGTCGTCCAGCCGGTTTTTGCACAAAATGACGATGCGGAACGATTCAGGCAGCGACAGGGCGAGCGTCAGTGCCGCCAGCCCGTTTCCGGCAATCAATACGTCGCAATCGGTTTGCATGGTGTTGTCCTTGTTTGAGGGGTCGTCTGAAACGGCAATATGGACGGCAAATCAGGCGGGGCCCATGCCGTTGAACACATCTTTTTTCTTCAGTCCTGCCGCGAAGTCAAGCATACGCTGCAAAGGCAGTTTGGCGGCTTCACCCAGCTTTCTGTCCAACAGGATTTCGTTGTGTCCGCTTGTCAGGGCGTATTTGATACCGCCCAGCGAATTCATCGCCATCCACGGGCAGAACGCGCAGCTTTTGCAGCTTCCGCCGTTGCCCGCCGTCGGTGCGGCGATAAACTCTTTATCGGGCGCCTGCTTTTGCATTTCGTGCAGGATGCCCAGATCAGTCGCCACGATGAATTTTTTTTCGGGACGCGATACGGCGGCTTTGAGCAGTTTGCTGGTCGAGCCGACCACGTCGCCCAGTTCGATGACGCTTTGCGGCGATTCGGGATGAACCAGCACCACCGCGTCGGGGTGTTCCGCCTTCAATGCCGCCAGTTCCTGCCCTTTGAATTCGTTATGGACGATGCACGAACCCTGCCACAGCAGCATATCCGCACCCGTTTCGCGGCGGATGTAGTCGCCGAGGTGGCGGTCAGGCCCCCAAATCAGCTTCTCGCCGCGCGATTTCAGATACGACACGATTTCCAACGCTACCGAAGACGTTACCACCCAGTCGGCACGCGCTTTCACGGCGGCGGAAGTGTTGGCGTACACCACCACCGTGCGGTCGGGGTGTTGGTCGCAAAACGCCGAAAACGCCTCTTCCGGGCAACCCAAATCCAAAGAACATTCCGCCTCCAAATCAGGCATCAGCACCGTTTTTTCAGGGCAGAGGATTTTCGCGCTCTCGCCCATGAAGCGCACGCCCGCCACCACCAGCGTATCGGCTTCGTGTTCCGCGCCGAAGCGTGCCATTTCCAGCGAATCGCCCACGCATCCGCCTGTTTCCAAAGCCAAATCCTGAATCAGCGGATCAACATAATAATGCGCCACCAAGACTGCGTTTTTTTGCTTCAGCAAGGCCTTGATTTCGTCTTTCAGACGACCTGCCGTCTCGCGGTCGGGCGTGTCGGCAACCTTCGCCCACGCCTGACGGATTTGGCAGGCAGAAGTCGGCGTTTGGATGAGGGGCATATCGTAATCGAACGAGCGGCGGGCGGCGGTTTGCATGAGACTTCCTTATGGCTGGTTTTTCAGACGGCATAAAGATTTGCCGTTTATATTTTGAAATATTTTTATATTATGCTCAACTTGAGTATAATATGCAAGGTCGTCTGAAAACCGCTTTGGTTTACAATAAGGTTTTCTCTTGAATGAAAGCCACGCATGGATGCCTATCCTGAAACAGCAGCCAATACGCAAAGTATCGTCGAGCTGGTTCCTGTACTGATCGCCATTACAAACGGCAGCTTGAGGGTTTTGACAGTTGCCAAAGGAGAGCTATTACCCAATGGCCTGCTTGCACCGCTTCGCCACTCTCTGCAAGCAGGAGTCAGGATGTGGGTCGCCAAGCAGACATCTCAGCCCATGGGCTATGTGGAACAGCTTTATACGTTTGTTGATACGCGCCGCCAAAACGAACAAGGCCTGCCTGTCTTATACGTCAGCTATCTAGGGCTGGTGCGCGAGGCGGCCGACAGCATCCTGCACCCGGATGCGAAATGGCAGGACTGCTACGGCTATTTTCCGTGGGAAGATTTGCGTACCGACGGCGGGCAGCGCGACGCCATCGTCAGCCGCCTGCGCATTTGGGCAAACTCGGCGGACACGGAGGAAGTGCGCCAAAAGCGGCTCAAGCGCATTCATTTGTGTTGGGGGGTCGAGCCGGAAAACTGGTCGGAAGAATACGTTTTGCAACGCTATGAAATGCTGTATGAAAGCGGCCTGATAGCGGAAGCCGCCGAGCCGCAGGCAAACTTCGACTTCGCGCTCACGGGGCAGCCCATGCGCCACGACCACCGCCGCGTGTTGGCGACCGCTCTGTCCCGCCTACGCGCCAAAATCAAATACCGCCCCGTGATTTTTGAACTGATGCCGCCCGAATTTACACTGCTGCAACTGCAAAACAGCGTCGAAGCCATCAGCGGCAGATTGCTGCACAAGCAAAACTTCCGCCGCCAGATTCAGCAGCAAAACCTTATCGAGCCGTCGGATACCGGCGTATCGGGCAGCAAAGGCCGTCCCGCGCAGCTTTACCGCTTCCGCGACGACGTCCTGCCCGACAGGCTGATTTCGGACATTGGACTGCCGCTGGGCAGCCGTTAGCCCGTTTTCAGACGACCTATAGTGGATTAACAAAAATCAGGACAAGGCGACGAAGCCGCAGACAGTACAGATAGTACGGAACCGATTCACTTGGTGTTTGAACACCTTACCAGGAACTATGGAAGTTTTAAAAAAGATTGGCACCACAGGCAACTCAGCCACAGGCAAACTTTTTCCAGATTTACCTCGCACAAATAAGGGATGGACTGAAAAAACACAAGTGCAATTCAAGCTTGAAGGCCAAGGAAAACCACATGTGAATAAAGGAAAAGGGGTAGTCAATACAGGGCTGGGGAAATCTGGCGGCAAAGAAGCTTTTGAGAAACAGATTATTCATTTTGAAAAAATTAGAGATATAAAATGAGCTATTTAAATTTAGATGATGATATGTATTTGGTTTATGATTTTAAAAAAGATATGAAAAATAGAAAAAAGAAGGAGCATATTGAAGATACAAGATTACTGTCATTGAATGACGAAAGTATCTTTGGCATCAAAAAAGACAAAGGATTGTTTGCGTCGGATGAATGGTGGGCTAATATTGATTCCGGACAGATTATCACCAGAAGCGTTTCCGGAGTAATATCGTCAATATATGAGGCAGGAATGGAAAGAAGAAACATACCGAATAGTTTTAGTTTTATAGATGGTGAAGGCATCGTAAGGAATGAAAGTATGTATATGATGAATAAATCCGACAGACATTTATTTTGTGAAGGGAAAAAAAATTGCTATTTTTTACGCGTATGACGAATTAAAAATATCAAAACAAAGAAAAGGAGACGTAATTGATTTGGAAAACAACTATGTTGAGCAAGTCATTGAAATGGCAATTTCAAAATAATCAGATGACGCCGGAGAGAATTGTTCTCTTTGAGCTAAGGCGAGGCAACGCCGTACTGGTTTTTGTTAATCCACTATAAAATGAAGTTTTACCCCATCGGTGCAACATCCATCTTTTTCAACAAAGGAAACCCCATGTCGTCTGAAAACACCCTCTTCCCCCTGCCCGACACCCTGTTGCGCCCCATGGTGGAACAAGCCTTGAGCGAAGATTTGGGTAGGCGTAGCGACATTACGTCCGCCGCCGTTATCGCCCCCGATAAAACCGCCAAACTCTTCCTCGTCAGCCGCGAAGACGGCGTTATCGCCGGCATGGACTTGGCGCGCCTCGCCTTTCAGACGATGGACCCGTCCGTCCGCTTCCAAGCCGAAATCCAAGACGGGCAAACCGTCCGCGCAGGTCAGACGCTTGCTGCCGTCGAAGGCAACGCCCGCGCCCTGCTCGCCGCCGAACGCACCGCGCTCAACTACCTCACGCACTTAAGCGGCATCGCCACCGCCACCGCGCGTGCCGTCGCCGAAGTCGCCGAATACGGTACAGACATCGTGTGCAGCCGCAAAACCATCCCCCTGCTGCGCGTCCTGCAAAAATACGCCGTCAGAGCAGGCGGCGGCGTGAACCACCGCATGGGTTTGGACGATGCCGTGCTCATCAAAGACAACCATCTTGCCTATTGTGACAGCATCACCCAAGCCGTACGGCAGGCAAAGCAGGCGGTCGGACCGTTGACCTGCGTGGAAATCGAAGTGGACACGCTGGCACAACTGGACGAAGCCATCGCGGCGGGCGCGGAACGGATTTTGCTGGACAACATGGATGACGAAACCTTGAAAGAAGCGGCAAACCGCTGCCACACACAAACCGCCCACCCCCACACCGTCTATTGCGAAGCATCGGGTGGCATCGGCTTCGACCGCCTGAAACGCGTGGCACAAACCGGCGTGGACGGCATCGCTCTCGGCTATCTGACCCACAGCAGCCATTCGTTGGATATAGGTTTGGATTTCGTGGCTTAAATTTCGAGTTTGCTATAAAGTAAAGGCCGTCTGAAATATAGACCTTTTATTTTCAAGCAGCCTTTTTGCTTCCAAAGCAGAAGATATAAAAATTATGCAATTTAGCTTCAACCTTCATATAACATGAAAGAGTAGGGCATAACTAAGCCATCATGTAAAAAGCCGTCTGAAACCCAATGTTGAGACGGCTTTTTACTCTCAAAATGATTAATTGATCATCACCATTTTCCAGTTATCCCAATGCGTATTGTCCTACCCGGTGCGGGCAGATAGGAGCGGCTCATTGGGTCGAGGTCGTAGCGGTTGGTCAGATTGCTACCCACCAGTTCGGTAGTCAGGTTTTTGCCGATTTTGTAGCGCAGGTAGGCATACCATACTGCAACAGGCTGCCAGCGCATATAGTCGGGGTCTGCCTGTTTTCCATTATCTGCTTGGTCGTAATATACCTGAAAAATCGCCCTGCGGTATTATTCAGCTTAATAATCAAGTAAGTCTTTCGCGGCTTATCGTATGTAGGAAAACTGCTACAATAATAACCATCAATAAACCATCCCTTGAATCTATTCAGTCTACCTGAAACTCAAAAAGCAGCATGCACATGGTTTTACAGAAACCCTGTAAACGGCAAAGCTATCTCTTTAGAAAACGCATAAGGAAAACAACATGAATCTAGCCATCACTGGCTCCAGCGGCAACATCGGCGGTATGGTCGCCTGTCATCTGAACACACGTGGTCTGCCGCTTATTCTGCCGCTGCGTAACCCCGCCAAAGCGCCCAATCTCACGAACTGCGAGGCGCGACGGTTTGCCTATGGCGATTTGGAGCTTGCCAAGCAGGCATTAAACGGGGTGGGCGTGCTGTTTATGGTGTCCGCCGCCGAAAGTCCAATGCGCGAACAGGAGCATTTGACTTTGGTGCAGGCTGCTTCGGAAGCGGGCGTGAAGCGTATTGTCTATCTCTCTTTTGCTCAAGCGGCGTTGGACAGCACCTTCACGCTGGCGTGCACTCATGCGGTTACCGAAAATGCAATCCGGCAAACAAATATGCGCTACACCTTTCTGCGCGACAATTTTTACAGCGAGATGATGGCAACCATTGCCAACGCAGACGGCATCATCGCAGGTCCTGCTGATGATGGGCGAGTTGCCTGCGTTTCACAGCGCGATGTCGCCCAAGCAGCGGCAAACGTTATCGCCGACATCGCATACGGCAACCACTGCCACGACAATCAGACCTACACGCTGACCAGTTCCCAATCATTAAACTTCGCTGAAATAGCCGCCGTCTTAACCGAAATCACCGGCAAACCGCACTGCTACCACAATGAAACTGTGGAAGAAGCCTTCGCCAGCCGCAAAGCTGAGTATCCTGACACGCCCGATTGGCAGATTGAAGCCTGGATTTCTATCTACACTGCCATTGCCAAAGGCGAGCTTGCTACCGTTTCAGACGACCTGCCTCAGTTGTTGGGACGCGCACCGCTTAGTTTTGAAGACGTAGTAAAGGCACAATATGCAAAATAATCTTGTTCCGTTTATCGAATTTTGCGGCGTAGGCAAGCATTATGACGGCAAATATGCTGTGCGCGATTTGGATTTGACCATTTATCAGGGTGAATTTTTCGTGTTGGTAGGTGGCTCGGGCAGCGGCAAATCCACCACTTTACGCATGATTAACGCGCTAATTGAACCGACCGATGGCAACGTTTATCTGCACGGCAAACGGATTAAAGACTACGACATCCGCCAGCTCCGCCACCAAATTGGTTACGTATTGCAGCAAATCGCGCTTTTTCCCACCATGACCGTCGCGGAAAATATCGAACTCATGCCTGACGTACTGGGCTGGCCGAAAGCCGAACGCAAAACGCGTGTGAATGAATTATTGGAGTTGGTGGAACTTGACCCTGCGCACTACCGCGACCGCTATCCGCATGAACTTTCCGGCGGTGAACAGCAGCGCATCGGTATTTTGCGAGCCATTGCAGCCAAGCCCCAAGTTCTGCTGATGGACGAACCGTTTTCCGCACTTGACCCGCTTGTACGCACCGTGCTGCAAGATCAAATTGCCATGATTCACCAAAAATTTGGCACCACTATCGTTTTCGTTACCCATGATATGCAGGAAGCCGCCAAACTCGCTTGCCGTATCGGTGTAATGCATAATGGCAAACTGGTACAAATCGGCACACCTGAAGAAATCAAAAAGCAGCCGGCAAATGATTATGTGCAATCGCTGTTTTCCACTGCCGATGCACCCGATGCCGAACGCATCATCCACCAATTCTTACGGTTGGATAAACAGGGACAGGAAGCTGTGAGAAGGGCAGTGTTATGATGGTGAAGGCCGTCTGAAACCTCTTTCAAGGTGCTAATACCTTGCTGTAAAGCAAACATAAACATCTATTATTCAACATACTAACCATAACAATTAAAACTATGTTCTCATCCCTAAATGTTACCCCGGCAGAACTCTGGCAAATGCTGCTTACGCATTTATGGCTTTCCGGCCTGGCTTTGCTCGCGGCAGTGGCAATTGCGGTGCCTGCGGCCGTGTTGTTTGCGCGCAGACAGCGGGTAGCGGAAGCGGTATTGCAGTTTACCAATATATTGCAAACCATTCCGTCTTTGGCGCTGCTGGGTTTGCTGATTCCGTTTGTCGGTATCGGTTCGCCTCCCGTCTTGATTGCGCTCACGCTATACGCGCTGTTGCCTATTTTTCAAAATACCTATTTGGGGCTGACCCAAATCGACCAATCGATTCAAGATGCATACACTGCATTCGGACTATCGCGCTGGCAATCATTATGGCGGATTGAGCTGCCGATGGCTTTGCCTGCCATGATTTCGGGCATTCGCACGGCGGCGGTGCTGATTGTCGGCACGGCAACTCTGGCGGCGTTAATTGGCGCAGGTGGCTTGGGTAACCTGATTCTGCTCGGCATTGACCGCAACAACATGACAATGACGTTTACCGGCGCATTGCTCTCCGCGTTATTGGCTGTCGGTGTAAGCGGCATTATCGGGCTGTTGCAGAAATCGCGACGCAAGTTGCCGATTATTCTTGCATTGGCGGTGGGCTTCGGCGCACTCGGTCTGTCTCAGATTTCATTTACACCTGCCACAAAAAACGTGGTGGTTGCCGGCAAAATGGGGAGTGAGCCGGATATTCTGATTAACATGTATAAATTATTGATTGAACGTGAGAATTCGAACGTGAAAGTCACAGTCAAACCTAATTTTGGCAAAACTACTTTCCTGTTTAGCGCACTGAATAGTGGCGAAATCGATATTTATCCTGAATTCACCGGCACAGTGCTGGAAGCCTTAGTACAAGTACCAACTGAACAGAAGAACCGCCATCTGTCGCCAGATGAAACCTATCAACGGGGCAAACAATTATTGGCGGAACAATATCAGCTAGAGTTTCTACCACCGATGTCTTATCAGAACACTTACGCGTTGGCGGTCAAAGAAAGCTACGGTGCATCGCACCAACTGAAGACAATCAGCGACTTGAAGCAGGTAGCGTCTGATATCCGAGCAGGTTTCTCACTGGAATTTATCGACCGAGCGGATGGCTATAAAGGCATGCAGGCAGCCGGTATCACGCTAAAACATATTGTTAGCTTGGAACCTGCCTTACGCTATACGGCATTGTTGAATGACAAAATCGACCTAGTGGAAGCCTTTTCCACCGATGCAGAATTGAAACAATATCGATTGCGCTTGCTGAAAGACGATATTTCTCTGTTTCCTGCTTACCAGGGGGCACCATTGATGAAAGCAGAATTTGCCGAAAAAAATCCCCAAATTGTGATCGCACTTAACCGACTGGAGGGAAAAATTAGCGAAGAAGAAATGAGCGAGATGAATTACCGCGTGAAAGTGCAAGGCGAAAGCGCGGAAAACGTAGCGCGGGAGTATTTGGAGAAAAATGGGTTGTTAGGAAAGTAAAATTGGCAGTAGGCTACCTGAAAGCATCAGATTCTTAGGGAGGTATTATGAAAGCCGTAAAAATCTATCAAGCCGGCGGTCCAGAGCAACTGATTTATCAAGACGTGCCAACACCTGATATCAAAGAGAGTTGGTCACTGGTAAAAATCAAAGGCTTCGGCATCAACCATTCTGAGATTTTCACGCGTGAAGGCAAATCGCCGTCTGTCCAATTTCCGCGCATTTTGGGCATTGAATGTGTAGGCGAAGTGGCGCAAAGTTCCACACCCGCGCTGGCGGTCGGACAAAAGGTCGTCTCTATTATGGGCGAAATGGGGCGCGCCTTTGACGGCAGTTACGCCGAATATGTGCTGCTGCCCAACGAGCAAATTTCCCCCGTTTATACCGACTTGGATTGGACAACCCTTGCCGCAATTCCCGAAACCTACTACACCGCGTTTGGCTCATTACAACAGCTTCGTATCGCGCCGCAAGATCGTGTGCTGGTGCGTGGTGCAGGCAGTGGCGTGGGCGTAGCCTTTGCACAGTTGCTTAAAGCGCAGTTTCCGCATGTCGTACTGCACGGTTCAACGCGTAATCCTGCCAAAGCTACCCGTTTGCAGGCGGTTGGATTTGACGAAGTGATTACTGAAGCCGATGGCAAAATACAAACTGACCAAAGCTATGACAAAATTCTGGAATTGGTCGGGCCGGCAACTTTGCGTGATTCTTTCTCCCACATCAACGAACACGGCATCGTCTGCAATACAGGGCAGCTTGGTAACATATGGTACGTGAACAATTTTGATCCGATTATTGAACTCAAAAACAACAGCTATCTTACCGCCTTTAATTCGGGCAATGTGTCGCAAGCCAAGCTGGATGCGATGTTTGACTATATCCGGCAGTTTTAATGTGAAAATCTTAATTGAACGCGTGTTTACATTGGAACAAGTTCCCGAAGCCCACCGTTTTTTGCAAAGCGCGGACGGGTTTGGGAAAGTGGTGGTAGTCAATGAATAGGGCTATCTAAAATTCTATAAAAGAAATTTAATCATGCTTTGGAATAAAACTGTGATCTGAATTGGTTTCATGGATATTGATAAAGAGAAGGCCGAGACCTTTGCAAAATTCCTCAAAATCCCCTAAATTCCCACCAAGACATTTAGGGGATTTTGGGGAATTTTGCAAAGGTCTCAGTTAATTCATTATTGCCAAATTCAGGCTCAGGAATAATTCTGAAAACAAGGACTCCGGCTTTTTTTTCAAAATTTGATACAGAAAAAAAGTTATTTATTTCTTTAATGTTAGGATTTTCTAAAATAGGAATTTGGATTCGTTCTCCATTATCTGTAATAAAAAATCCGCCAAAAACAATTGTTGATGCTTTCATTGTAGCCGTCTGCCGTTTTGACCAAGGTGCTGCCGTGGAAGGAGCAGGTGTGGGATTTTTGAAGAACTCAGTTCTCAATATTCCGTTTCAAATGAAGGAAAGGTCGTCTGATGTTTTTCAGACAACCTTTTTACCCTCTAAAGCGGAGGCAGTTCTACAAATGGAAAGAAATGCTGAAACTTCTGATAAATTTCAGGATGTTTTTCTAAGGCTTTTAACGCTTTTTCTTTTGAGATAGGCGGATCATAGACATCTATACCCCTTAAGAAGGCAATGCCTGTCAAGGCATTTTTTTTCGATTTTGATAGGCTGTAACTCGAAACAAAACCTACAATATTGTCAATATCGGCAATTACCCCATCGAAATCCGCCAAGTCAAAAATATAAAAAGGGATGTCCTCGATGGGCATATCTCGTATTACTTGTTCAATCCATAACTTGAATTCATTTAAATCAATAGATTGAGAGAATAAGCATTTAATTGCAAATCCTAAATCGTAACTATCTTCTTTTATGATTTTCCACATAGTCACTTTCCTTTACTCATCGCTTCCCAACCAATATGGCCGGTATCATGATGCAAGTCTTCACCAATCAATTGCATCCTTCCTGTATCTTGATGATGATGCCAAAGGTCGTCTGATGTTTTTCAGACGACCTCATTACCCTCTAAAGCGGAGGCAGTTCTACAAATGGAAAGAAATGCTGAAACTTCTGATAAATTTCAGGATGTTTTTCTAAGGCTTTTAACGCTTTTTCTTTTGAGATAGGCGGATCATAGACATCTATACCCCTTAAGAAGGCAATGCCGGTCAAGGCATTATCCTGATTTTTTGATAAGTTATTTTCGGGAACAAATCCTATAATATCAATCAGATCGTATAGTGATTGAAAATCTATCAAATCAAAAAAATAATTTGGAATTTCATCTAAATCTACTTCCCTTATGATTTTTTCGACCCACATTTTAAATTCGGTAAGATTGATTGCTTGGCAATATATACTGCCTATGGCAAAATTTAAGTCGGTGCTATTTTCTTTATAAATTTTCCACATAATCATTTACCTTTATCCATTACCGTCCCTCCTATGTGACCGGTTTTAGAATGTTCCCATTCAGGTACAAGCTGCATACGTCCGGTATCCTGATGATGATGCCAAAGGTCGTCTGATGTTTTTCAGACGACCTCATTACCCTCTAAAGCGGAGGCAGTTCTACAAATGGAAAGAAATGCTGAAACCTCTGATAAATTTCAGGATGTTTCTTTAAGGCTTTTAATGCTTTTTCTTTTGAAACGGGAGGGTCATAGACATCTACCCCCCTTAAGAAGGCAATGCCGGTTAATGCGTCATCTTGATCTTTAGATAAGTCTGAATTCGGAACAAAATCCAAAATATTATAAATATCTCCTACTCCTTCAAGATCAATTAAATCAAAAATATAAAAAGGTATATTATCAATAGGCATATCTAAGACAACCTTATCCAACCATAATTTAAATTCTTGCAAATTAATTGCTGCCGATAATAAGCAATATGTTGCAAAACTTAAATCTTGACCTTGCTCTTTCGTAATTTTCCACATAATTATCTTCCTTTATTCATCGCTTCCCAGCCGATATGACCAGTATCATGGTGAGATTTTTCAGGTACAAGCTGCATACGTCCGGTATCCTGATGATGATGCCAAGTATAATCCGGTATTTTAGATTCTCCTTTTTCAATTGCTTTTAACTGTTTCGGATTGAAACTGGAGCTGTGAACCTGCCCTTTCCTAATGGCTTCCGCCAAATCCTTGGTCGCCATCCTCATTTGCCCTGTCGAATCCTTCAATCTGAACTCCTTGGTATTAATTCTTGTATCGTATTTTACGTCTTTTTCAAAATTCGGAAATCCTTTGCTGTCAAACGGCACCCCGGTCTTCGGGTGGCTTTGGTTTGCCAGTTTGACATTTTTGCCGTTTGACGGCGGTACTGTCGAGGATTTGACATTTTGTTTGCCGTAACGCTGTTCCAATTCCGTTCTGACAGTGCGGGAGTGGTACGGTGAATCATAACTGTACCGTCCTTGTTGGGCTTGGGAAAAATTTTCCTCGACAGGTGCTTTCCCTTTCGGCAATGCAACTGCGCCCATCTGCGACTGTTTGACGGTGCTTGCACCTATACCACCCCAGTCGTATCGGGTTCGAGCATATGCGGCTGCGCTGCGTTGGGCGGCGCGTTGGATAATGCCGTCGAATCGGCCGCCGCCGTAACCTGCGTGTTTGGCGACGGGATGCGGCTGGTGGCGGTGGCGGTGAAGTACCGCGCCGATGTGTCTGCCGCCGTGCTTGAGCCGTCGCAATACGGCGTGGCGGGGCGCACGGTGGAGCGCGTTTATGTGGCGCAAAGTACCGCTGTATCAGGGCAACGGCGCGATTGCGTGGGCGTCACCCGAATTTCAGGCGCAGCATCCCTGCTTTGTGATTGCGCCCGAGTTTGACGAAATTATTATGGACGATACCAGCACCGCGTCCAACTATCTCGATGCCACTATCAACCTAATCAAACACTTGAAAACCAAGTTACCCATCGACGGCAAACGGCTCTACACCACCGGCCAGTCGGGCGGCGGCATGATGTCGATTGCGCTTCGTTTGCGCTTCCGTCAGCGGACGGTTGCGGTGGGCTTTGCGCATAATGCCGTCCAGTAACTGATGCTCTTTCAGATGTTTCTGGTTTTCCTCACTGTCATAGCCTTTGTTGGCATAGACGGTCTCACCTTCGGCTATCCCTTCCAACAAAGGAGACAGGTGTTTGCACTCATGGGTATTGGCGGGGGTAATATGCAGTTTCTCGATATAGCCTTCCGCATCGGTGCGGGTATGTTGTTTGTAACCGAGTCTGTAGAGGCCGTTTTTCTTTGTCCAACGAGCATCTTTGTCTTTGCTCGGTGTGGTTTGGCCGCTGACTTGTCCTTCCTCATCGACTTCTATAGCCTGACGCTGTTTGCTGCCGGCGGTCTGAATAATGGTGGCGTCAATGACGGCGGCGGATGCTTTCTCTACTTTTAAGCCTTTTTCAGTCAGTTGGCGGTTGATCAGTTCCAGCAATTCGGACAGGGTATCATCTTGCGCCAGCCAATTGCGGTAACGGCATAAGGTGCTGTAATCGGGGATGCTCAGTTCGTCAAAACGGCAAAACAGGTTGAAATCGATGCGGGTGATGAGGCTGTGTTCGAGTTCGGGATCGGAGAGGCTGTGCCATTGTCCGAGCAGGATGGCTTTGAACATGGACAACAGGGGATAGGCGGGACGGCCGCGGTGGTCTCGGAGGTAACGGGTTCTTTGACGATTCAGGTATTGTTCGATCGGTTGCCAATCAATCACTTGATCCAACTTCAATAGTGGGAAGCGGTCAATGTGTTTGGCAATCATGGCTTGGGCGGTTTGCTGGAAGAAGGTACTCATGGAAAATCCCCTAAATGTCTTGGTGGGAATTTAGGGGATTTTGGGGAATTTTGCAAAGGTCTCATAAGGGATTTGTTGAGAAAAAGGCTGAGGAATATAAACAAAAAGGCCGTCTGAAATTTTCAGACGGCCTTTTTTGTTTTTGAATATTGTAAGTGATTGTACTACTGAGAAAAACAGGAATTAGCAAATTAAAATACTAGCATTATAAATTTAACATAATATAAATTATGCGAACTAAAGAACACTGCCTTTGGTAAAATTTCCAAACCGGCGTTCGAAGTGGCTTAAAACAGTCAAGATATACGGTATAGGCTTATTTTTAACGCAATTTTACAGAGGTCATCCTATGCCTATTACGACTCTTGGAATCGTGGGGACCAAAGGTGGAACAGGAAAAACAACTGTTACTGCAAACATCGGCGGCATGCTTGCCGATATGGGCTTCCGTGTATTAATGATTGATGCCGACCCTCAAGCATCTTTGAGCAAATACTATCCGCTGCATTACGTTGCACCGAACGGTATTGTCGAGTTGCTTTTGGCAGACAATTCCGAAAATACCATTTCATCTACCGTTTCCAATACGGTTTATCCGAATTTAGACATTATCCTGTCAAACAACCTGTCGGATGATGTCCGTATCAATGTCCAAAACCGTATCGACCGCGCTGTTTTGCTGCGTTCGAAGCTGGTTCATCCATTCATTCAGACTAATTACGATATTGTTATTATCGACACCCAAGGTGCTGTCGGTCCGGTTCAGGATGCTGTTGTCTATGCTTCAACCATGCTCCTCAGCCCAATCAATCCGAGCGCTCTCAGCACGCGTGAGTTTTTGAAAGGTACGTTGGGTCTGCTGGAACGCCTCAGCCTCGGTTCAGCCATCAACTTAGAGGTTCCGCCTCTGCGTGCCTTGATTTACGCGCAAGACCGTACGCGTAATGCTCGTCTGATTGCTGATGAAATCAAAGCCGAGTTCAATACTTCCATTGACGGTAAAAATCAGATTCTGAATACGGTTATTCCCTATGCTAAAGCCTATTTGGAAGCCTCTACTTATCGGATTCCGGTACATTGCCACGAACGCGAACATGCAGGCAAGTCCGAATCTGCACTCTCAGTAATGACTTCTCTCGTGTATGAGCTTTTCCCGCCGATTAAAGATCAGCAGTTGAAAGGCACTTTTTTCAATAATATGGCCGATTTGTACAGCGAATACGGTACAGATGAATCCGAAACCGATACAGCGGGAGAATAAACATGTCAAACGGCAACCAACCCATCAGACCGACTCGGAAACTGACGGGCGATTTAATCAATTCAAGCCTGCTCGTTGCCAATCCGACACAAACCGGTATGAATTTGAATACTGCCACGCAAAATATGTCGGGAATGTTCCTCAATTTATCAGTCAACGACATTGATTTTTTTGACAAAAATCCCCGCCGCCAACACGACGAGGAATTGTACGGACAAATCAAAGCCTCTATCCGCGCATCGGGCGTACAGCATCCCGTGCATGTGACCCGTCGTCCCGATTCTAGCAAATACATACTGGCACAAGGCGGTAATACGCGCCTTAAAATCGTCAAAGAACTGTATGAGGAAACCGGCGATGCACGTTTTGCAAGCATTCCGTGCATCTATATCGAATACACCAACGACGAAGACATCCAAATCGCCCATCTGATTGAAAACGAACAGCGTGCGGATATGGTTTTTTGGGACAAAGCCTGTGCTTATGCGGAAATCCGCGATATGTTACAGGAAAAATCCGCTGAAACCTTGGGTTTGCGCAAGTTGGTGGATGCGTTCTCATCTTATGGTCTTTCAATTTCGTTTTCTAAGTTATCTCTATTTTTCTTTGCTACCGACAATTTGAGCGCACTCGGAAAGTTTTGTAATGATTTGTCATTGTCAAAGACAACTGAAATCCGCAAACAATACAACGAATTACTGGGACAGCTTGCTTCCGAGCATGAAACTGGGACAGCGTTTGCCGATTTTTGGGAGGCGACGTTAGATACGTGGCACAGTGAACATATTGAAGAGACGGAACTCGATGTTCCGGCGCTTCAAGTATACCTGCAACAGCAGTTTGAAGCCGTTTACGGCATCAAACAGGAAACTGGGACAACTTCTCCAAGCGGCCATGGCGCGGCTTCCGCCGCCGAAACTGGAACAGCGTCCGATTCTGAGCCACAGGAAAAAGTGGAAACAACAGTAATGCGTGATGTGCAGAGCAACAGCGTGGCTCGGAAGGTGGTCGAACCGCCTTCCGAGCCAATCATACGCGAAACTGAAACCAGTAACCGCCTTCTTCCTCAATCTGCGGCCGAATCCCCTATTTCCTATTCTGCCCATACTCCCGTAACCCTGCCTTCAGCTGCCGCAGCAGTGGCCTTGGATGAAAATCAGGCAATCAAAGCCCTGCATACTGCCGTGATTAACCTGACAAATGCAGCCAACATCCGTGATTTCCTGATATTTGACGACAGAATGCCTTACGGCTACATGCTGGATTTGCCGGATTTCTCCAGTGACGAATGGCGGGGCAACCTGCTGATTAACGGCAGTCTGAACATCCGTCATCCGCGTGCCTCAGTCGTCTTTGGTTATTTATGGCAGACCAGCAACGAATCCGAGCTATTCGGTTCGCCAGATATGCTGCAAAAATACAATCCGTTTTTGGCAAACGAACGCAGACATCCTGTACTGGCGGCCGCTTACCGAGATCCTGAACTATTTAAAGACGTGGTTGAATACACCTTGGGAGCAGGCGGTTTCGAAAATCTGAACCTGAACGTCTATTACCTGATGACGGGCGATGAAGAACTGTCACCGCTTTTGTTCGAATATCTGCAGGCGGTTATTAATGCACACCGTTGTGGCTGGCCGAAAATGGATGTGTTCAAACCAGTTTGATGAGGAGGTCGGAGGATGTTTCCAGAACGGAGAATGTTAAGAAATACGGCACGTCGAGAACCTGTCGTGATGCCAGCTTCAGATACTTACAAGATGCGTCTGACAGGCAAGAACGCCCTACTCTATGCACAGATTCTGAATATCCTTGCTGCCGGTTCTCCATGCAAGCAAGAACGAATAACCAATTCTGTGATGATCGGTAAATACGCTGAGGTATTCGAATATCTGAGCAAACTAACAGCGGAACAAGTCAGCACGATTGCTGAACGCCTGGCAGGAGTATTAGAAGTCCGTATCGACCTAAACACTTTACAGGAAATCATGCGTATCGAGCGCGAACAGAACGAGAAGCGACAACGCCAGATGCAGCAATGCGAATGGCTGGTTGCTCATGGCGCGAGTAATACCATGATCCTGAATATGTGCGCGATGCTGGCATCGGCCGATATCAAGAAACTGCGATCAGAAATGAACCTGCCGGTAGCAGTCGGCAGACGTAAAACACTGGAGCTGGAAGAGCAACTGACGGTTGCAGATTACTGGGAGAAATTGTGCGAACAGGAGAAAGACAGTTATACGCGCTATCAAATGCTGCACAAAGCCTTTCCCGACTACGACCTTTCCCAGTTAAATACTGCCATCTCGGAGTATTTGAAATGAACAAAGTATTAAATCTGTACGAATATCCAGAACTTGCGGAAATCGAACAGAACCAAGTCATTACCAGCGTACTGGGTTCTCTGATGGAAGAACCAGTTCTGTACGTCCCCGCTTACGGCCAGTTGGTGGGAGATACCTATGCCGGTTACTTTTTATCGTGGATGGTCCGGAGCTGTCCTTACGGTCAATCGGTCGCCATCAGCGATGCCGATATGCACGACGGCTTGGGCTTCGGTAAAAGCCGTTGGCACAACGTGCGTCGTCTGCTGAAACAGCAAGGGTTCCTGCTGTCCGAACGTTCCGGTGTACATACTGTGTATAGCCTGAACGAGAAGCACTTCTCCGATGCTTTACGCGATCAGGATAACGCTTTGCGTGGCGACAGTACATACAGCATGATGCCTTCCGTTCCAGTTGACCGGCTGTGTGCGGCAGCCATGCTGAAATCCGGTCTCAAAATTAACGATGTGCTGTTCTATTTTATGGCGCAGGCACAACAACGGTACCGGACACCGGACAACCGCGGCGATTTCAGCGAATGGATCCCCTATACCCAAGAACAGGTAAAAGCCATATCCATGCTGGATGAGGCAGAGCAGCGGCGCTCAATGAAGGCTTTGGCCAAAGTCGGATTATTGGAAGCCGGCCGCCACCCATTGTACGAACTGACCGTATTCCGTCTGAATCATAAAGCCATGGCAGATTTGTCATGGCAGTATCTTCATAACACGCAGGTATAGGGAGGCATGATGGACGAACTGCTCCCTCCGAAAGAGTTCAACGGCAATCTTGTTGCCTGCTGGCGCCGTTTGCAGTCAGGCCGCCGGATCGTGGTACACCGCAGCCTGATACAGATTACCGGTAGCCTTAAAACTGCCGCCTATCTGTCACAATTACTTTACTGGCTGCGGGTCGGTATCAATGTCGAAATCCGTGACGGTTGGATATTCAAATCCATTGGTGAAACGGAAGAAGAAACCGGTCTGACCAAACGCGAACAGGGTCTGTGCAAAGATAAACTGGTCGAACTCAACCTGATTCAGATTGCCCGTATCGGCCAAGGGGCGCGTTTAGCTGTGCGTGTGAATTTGAAGGCTCTGTCGGAAGCCATCTGCGAATCCTTCGGTTTAGCAGATGTAACTCAACTGACCATCGAAGAATGGCGCAAACAGGAACTAGGTTTTATCCGCGACTATTTCAGTGATTCCATCGTATACCACCTTGACTTGGTATGGCTGACAGGCGACATCCATGCAGCCGTTATCCTGTCGAACGCCCTGCACCAAAGCGCCCGTCACGCTAATCTGAACAACCCCTTTATGATGCGACGTCTTTATTACTCGGCCACCATCAAAGAATGGGAAGAGGCTACCATGTTGGGCTACAAACCGCAGCAACGTACCCGAACCATGTTGAAGAATGCCGGTCTGTTGGTAGAAAAACATTTCGAGCAGAACGCCCGTATCTTTAGCCACATCAATGGCGCACGTCTGATGTCCATGCTGGAAGAAAAAATCAGACTCACCCAGAAGCCAGAAATGCGTTTGGGCGTATTGACGGCAAGCAAAACGCAAACGAGGAAGGATTTGGGAAGTGACAAATTGGAAAACTCGGAAGTAACTAAAGGAGAAAGTCAGAAGTTTAGAAGTGACGATTTGGGAAAATCAGAAGCGACGAATCGGCAAAATATATATAGTAATAATTACAACAATCCTCCTACGGAGGATATTACAACTACAACAAACAAAGATACTGGAACTTCACAGGAATGTGATGTGGTGGTGGTTGATACTCCTGTTCCTTCCAATGGAGATGCCGAGATACGTTTTGAAGGTTTGGTATACCCATCCAAGCTGTCCAAATTGAAAACAGACTGCCGACACGTCTTTGACAAGTTCTTTCCCAATGGCAGCCACGACCAATATCAGGAAATTCTTGACGAAATTGCCGGACAGGTTAAACCCGTCAACAGTCCGCTGGGTTTACTGACACACTTGTGTAAACAGGCTGCTAGTCCTGAAGGCTTAACCTGCTCATTTGCATCCATTGTGAGAAATATGCGTATTGAAGCAGCACGTATGACAGCTAACCGAGTATTGCCGAATACAGTAGAGCAGTCTGAAGCACCGAAAGAAAAAGATTATGGCAAAAAAGTTATTGGCGATATGCAGAAAATGCTGGAACAGAAAAAAACACGTTAAAACCATGAGCCTCCGATAGTGAAAATCCATGTTTCGGAGGTTGGTTAAGAAAGATTCCGAAGTGTCGATTATCTGTGTAATTAAAGTTCGCACAATAAAAGGCTTTTAAGGGTAAGGGGCGAAGCTGCGGCAAAATGCTGTTCACACTGTGAACACCTGAAACCGATTACCGAGACTGTGCATACTATGCACACCAAAACAACGAATTTCTGAGTGTGTCCCCCGGACACACCAAAACAACGAATTTCTGAGTGTGTCCCCCGGACACACCAAAACAACGAATTTCTGAGTGTGTCCCCCGGACACACCAAAACAACGAATTTCTGAGTGTGTCCCCCGGACACACCAAAACAA